>JANYIK010000115.1 GCA_025362115.1 Methylophilaceae bacterium | reverse complement strand
CTTAAAAACATGAAAAAAATCATCTGCCTATTTTTGATGCTGTGGCTACCGCTGTTCACCGGCGCGGCACTGGCTATGGGTACGCAAATGCAAGTGGCGAACGAGCTACAAAAAATAGAAAAAGCAGCCTCTTCGCCCTGCCACGACATGCAACACATGGACTCCCAGAAACCCATTTCCAGGCACTGCAACGGCAATTGCTTTGCTTGCGGCGTGTGCGCTTTTAGTTGCAATGTTACCGGCTTTATGACAACCACCTTTTACGCCGTCTTCGCACCTGTTACCGTCTCACCTACGCCAAGCTTGATTGACTTGGTGTTTTCCTCTCAACTTTATCCCCCCGCCCTAAAACCGCCCATTAGCGCCTAGACCATTTCTTTTTTGGTTTAACACTTTTGGAGGTTTTCATGAAACAACTCACTTTATTGGTGAGCGTCAGCTTGGCTTTAAGCGGCTGCGCCACATTGTCGAAAGATGCGGGTTTGGGCGATGTTCAAAAAACGACGCAACAACACATCATTCAAGAAGTCGCCTGGCCGAGAACTGCTGCTGAACAAAGCGAAATCGCGGCGCGCGTCAGCGAGCTTTTGCAACAACCCAGTATGGATGCCGACTGTGCGGTGCAGATCGCGCTGCTCAACAACAAAGGCTTGCAAGCCAAGTTTTACGAGTTGGGGGTTTCAGAAGCAGACCTGACGCAAGCCGGACGTTTACCCAATCCCAAGTTCGATATGCGCTATGCCAAAAGCGGCGGTGAATTCACTATTGAACAAGCGCTGACTTTCAATATTTTTGCGCTTATCACTAGACCCAAGATGCAGGAGATTGAGCGCCAGCATTTTGAGCAAACCAAGCAGGCAGTGGCGCTGGAGGTGTTACGCCTAGCCCATCAAACACGGCTGGCTTATTTCAACGCCGTGGCCGCTACCGAGCAGGTGCGTTACAGCGAGCAGGTCAAGGAATCCGCCGATGCCAGCGCCGAATTGGCGCGCCGTATGGTACAGGCGGGCAATTGGAACAAGTTGGAACGCGCGCGGGAACAGGGATTTTATGCCGATGCCGAGCTAGAAGCAGCGCAGGTTACATCCAAGCAAGTAAGCGCCAATGAAGCGCTGTCGCGCTTGCTGGGAGTTTCTGCGGATCAACTGAAGCTGGAACAACGCCTGCCAGACTTGCCTGACACGATTACCGAGCTGGAACCCCAAGATGCTTTTGAGCAACGGCTGGATTTGCAAGCCATGCGTTTGGAAACCGAAACACTGGCAAAGCAGTTGGGACTCACCAAAACCACACGCTTTATCAATGTGCTGGAGCTAGGTCCATCGCGGGTGTTGGATGGTAGCCGCAGCAACGACTACAAATACGGCTTGGACTTGAGTTTCGAGTTGCCATTGTTCGATTGGGGCGAGGCACGGGTGGCGCGTGCCGAAGCTATCTACATGCAAGCTGTCAATCGCACCGCAGAACTGGCCATCAACGCGCAGTCGGAAATCCGCGAGGCATATAGTCGCTATCGCGCGACTTATGACATTACCAAGCATTACCGCGATGAAATAGTACCGCTACGCAAAAAAATCCTGCAAGAAAACCAGTTGCGCTACAACGGCATGCTGATCAGCCCATTTGAGCTATTTGCCGACGCCAGAACCCAAGTCATGAGCGTAAACAGCTACATCGAATCTCTGCGCGAATTTTGGCTGGCCGAAACCGCGCTGCAAATGACGCTCACCGGCAGTGGAAAGGACATGAAATGATGAACAGACGCAATTTTTTAAGCCTCGCGGGTGCAGGCATCGCCGCATCGGCAGTGAGTAAAGTCGCAATGGCCGCCCTGCCGGAGATTATTTCTGCTGATGCTGCCAATACCCAAGCACCGCTACATCCCAGCAGCGGACGGCCTTACAACCCAGTGGTGACGCTCAATGGCTGGAGCTTGCCCTGGCGCATGAACAATGGCGTGAAGGAGTTTCATCTGGTCGCCGAACCGGTGTTGCGCGAAATCGCACCCGGCATGAAAGCCCACCTGTGGGGCTACAACGGGCAAAGTCCGGGGCCGACCATTGAAGTAGTCGAAGGCGACAAGCTGCGGATTTTTGTGACTAACCGTTTGCCTGAAATCACCAGTGTGCATTGGCACGGCCAGCCCGTGCCCAACGGCATGGATGGTGTGAGTGGTTTGACGCAACCCCCCATTCAACCCGGAAAAACCTTTGTGTATGAGTTCGAGGCCAAGCGCGCGGGGACGTTTATGTATCACCCGCATGCCGATGAAATGACGCAAATGGCGATGGGCATGATGGGTAGCTGGATCACCCACCCCAAGAATCCCAAATTCATGCCGGTCGATCGCGATTTCGTGTTTCTGCTCAATGCCTACGACGTAGACCCCGGCAGTTACACGCCTAAAGTCAATACCATGCTGGAGTTCAATCTTTGGACGTGGAACAGCCGTGCTTTTCCGGGCATTGACCCATTGGTGGTGCGCCAGAATGACAAGGTACGCATCCGCATCGGCAACCTCACTATGACCAACCACCCCATCCATCTACACGGTCATGAATTCCAGGTGACCGGTACTGACGGTGGCTGGGTAACGCCAACAGCACGTTGGCCAGAAGTCACCACCGACATAGCGGTAGGCCAGATGCGCGCGATCGAGTTTGTGGCAAACGAACCGGGTGATTGGGCGTTTCACTGCCACAAAAGCCATCACACCATGAACGCGATGGGACATCAAGTGCCGACTTTGCTGGGTGTGAAGCAGGGTGACTTGGTGAAAAAGATAGGCAATCTGTTGCCGGATTATATGGCGATGGGCGAAACCGGCATGTCTGAAATGAGCGAGATGGCGGACATGATGGATATGCCCTTGCCAGAGAACACACTGCCGATGATGACGGGAAAAGGCCAATATGGTGCGATCGATATGGGCGGCATGTTCACTGTAGTCAAAGTGCGCGCAGGCTTGGCACGCGATGACTACAAAGACCCTGGCGCATATCTGCATCCCAAAGGCAGTGTAGCGCATGAAGTGGAGAATGATTTGCCGCCAGTGCAAAGGCAGGAGCCAAGCACTTCGGAGTCAGGTATAGAAATGTCTGTGCGTAAACCCATGGGACATATGGAGCATTGAGACCGAGCATGTACTCTAAAAATATGAAGAAACTCATCTGCCTGTTTCTGATGCTCTGGTTGCCGCTATTCACCGGTGCAGCACTTGCCATGAGCACGCAAATGCAGGTGGCTGACGCGCTGCAACAGGTACAAAAAACTATGCCCATGGCCTGCCACGAGTTACCGGCAGACACTCAGCACCAACCCGCCAAACATGGCTGTAACAGTCATTGTCTTGCTTGCGGTGTGTGTGCGTTTGGCTGCAATACTGCCAGCTTTATGATGACCTCATATGTTTTTTCAGCGACGGCTATCTCACCCGCTCCAAACCCTGCCGATTTAGTATTTTCCTTCCCATTTTATCCACCCGCATTCAGGCCTCCAATCGCGACATCTACCTCTTTGTCTTTCTGATTTAATTATTTTGGAGGTTATATGTTGAAACTACTTGTCGTGGCAGCGTTGCTGCTGCCGGCTATTGCTACTGCGGAACAAACCACTGAGCAAACCGCAGCCGCAGAACAAACTTTATCGTTAACTGAAGCGCAACATCTTGCCATTGAGCGTTCGCGCCAGCTTGCCGCCCAGGATGCTGCCGCCAATGCCAACCGGGAGCTGGCGGTCTCTGCCGGGCAGCTCCCCGACCCGGTACTCAAGCTGGGCGTTGATAACCTGCCGGTGGAAGGCACTGACCGTTTCAGCCTCAACCGCGATTTTATGACCATGCGTCGCGTAGGCATCATGCAGGAATTCACCCGCTCGGCAAAACGCGAATTGCGCGCCCAGATTTACCAGGACGAAGCCGAGAAGAACCTGGCGGAGAAATCGGTAACCATCGCGGTAATTCAACGCGATACCGCGCTGGCGTGGATGGAGCGCTATTACGCCGAACTGGCGGTAAGCCTGTTTGACGACCAACTTGATGCCATCAAACTGGAAATCACCGCAGCAGAAACGGCTTACAAGGCAGGACGCGGCTCGCAGGCTGATGTGTTTGCAACTTATAGCATGGAAGCTGCTCTGCAAGACGAAAAGTCCAGTGCTAACCGCCGCGTGATTACCGCTAAAAATAATCTGCTGCGCTGGGTGGGGGAGGAAGCCAACAAAGTGCTGGCCTACAAACCAGACTTCGATAGTATTCAACTCGATACGTATTCGCTGGATAACACGCTGTCGCACCATCCGCGCATTATCGCGCTCAATAAGCAGGAGCAAATTGCCGAGAGCGAAGCCAAGTTGGCAGAAGCCAACAAACAGGCAGACTGGAGCTTTGAGGTCGCCTACCAGCAGCGCGGATCGAATTTCTCCGACATGATTTCAGTAGGGGTTTCCATCCCGCTGCAATGGGATCAAAAAAACCGGCAAAATCGTGAAGTTACCGCCAAGCTTGCCACCATTGAGCAAATCAAGGCCGAGCGCGATGAAATGCTGCGCGAACACACGACCGAAATCAATAACCTGGTAACCGAGTGGCAAAGCGGACGGCAGCGCTTGAACCATTATGCCCAGGCAATCCTGCCGCTTGCTGCCGAGCGCACACGGGCGACAATAGTGGCTTACCAAACGGGCAAAGCTAGTTTGAGCGATGCGCTATCCGCCCGCCGTAACGAAATCAGTACCCGCCAACAAGCCATCCAGCTGGAAATGGAGACAGCCAAACTGTGGGCACAGCTTAATTTCCTGGTTCCCCAAAGCGATGCAACGATGCATGGCGCTACTGTTAAGGATGCAAAATGAACGCTAAACATATTGTTATCGCACTGCTACTAGCCACTATATTAGCCGCAAGCGGCTACGGCCTTTACCGTACAGGCATGCAGCAGGGCATGAACATGAGTACCCCCTCACCTCAATCTGCTCCCGCAAAGAAAGAGAGCGTTAAAAAAGTGCTGTACTGGCACGACCCGATGGTGCCAAATCAAAAGTTCGACAAACCGGGCAAGTCACCTTTCATGGATATGGAGTTGGAGCCCGTCTATGCGAACGAGAATGCCAACGAAAATGCCGCCGAATCGGGTGATACCGGCACGGTGAGCATCAGTCCGCGCCTGCAGCAAAACCTTGGGGTGCGTACCGCCGAGGTGATAACGGGCTCGCTTGCGCCGTCATTTGAGGCAGTGGGCAACGTGGACTATAACGAACGCGACTTGGCGCTGGTGCAGGCTCGTAGCAATGGTTTTATAGAAAAGCTCTACGTACGCGCGGCCCTTGACCCGGTACGCAAGGGGCAGGCATTGGCTGAAATCTATGTGCCGGATTGGGTCGCCGCGCAGGAGGAGTTTTTATCCGTGCAGCGCATGGCAATGACTGGCCAGGAGAAGATGATGGAAACCCTGCGTGACGGCGCGCGGCAACGGATGCGGCTGGCGGGCATGAATGAAGAACAGATTCGCCAGATGGAAACCAGCGGCAAGGTGCAAACCAGAACCACCATCACCGCACCCACTGGCGGCGTGGTGTCGGAACTGATGGCGCGCGAAGGTATGACAGTCATGACAGGTGCACCGTTGTTCCGCATCAATGGCTTGTCTACGGTATGGGTCAATGCCGAGATTCCCGAAAGCTATGCCGACCAGATACACCCCGGCAACCGCGTAGAAGCCAGCACTGCGGGCATGGTGTTCAAAGGCAGCATTAGCACGTTGTTGCCGGAAGTAAATACCACCACGCGCACCCTTAAAGCACGTATCGAACTTGCCAACAAGAATATGGCGTTGGTGCCGGGGATGTTCGTCAAAGTCAGCTTTGCGCCAGCTACACGCAGCCAAGTGTTATTGGTGCCGACCGAGGCTGTGATCCAGACCGGCAAGCGCAGCGTGGTGATCGTGGCGCAGGAAAACGGCAGGTTCGCCCCGACCGATGTGGTGATTGGGTCTGAAACCAATGGCCGGACTGAAATACGTAAAGGATTGCAAGCCGGGCAAAAAGTCGTGATTTCCGGGCAATTTTTGCTGGATTCAGAAGCCAGCCTGAAAAGCACAACAACGCGGATGGAAGATACGTCAGCATCTACGATGGATCAAAAAATGGATGGCATGAATCATGAATAACACGAACCCCAGCCCGCTCGCCAAACTCATCCGCTGGTCTATCGCCAACCGTTTTCTGGTGCTGCTGGTCACGGCCATTGTCACCGCATGGGGTATCTGGGCATTATCAAAAACGCCGCTGGATGCGATTCCTGACCTATCCGACGTACAGGTGATTATCCGTACCACTTATCCCGGACAGGCTCCGCAAATCGTCGAGAACCAGGTCACCTATCCGCTCACCACCACCATGCTGTCAGTGCCCGGCGCCAAGACTGTACGCGGCTATTCGTTCTTTGGCGATTCCTTCGTCTACATCCTGTTCGACGACGGCACTGACCCGTATTGGGCACGCTCCAGGGTACTGGAATACCTCAACCAAGTTCAGTCGCGCCTGCCCGCGCAAGCCAAGACATCACTGGGGCCGGATGCTACCGGTGTGGGCTGGATCTACGAATATGCGCTGGTGGATCGCTCAGGAAAAATGGATTTATCGCAGCTACGGGCGTTGCAGGACTGGTTTCTGAAATACGAACTGAAAGCCGTACACAACGTGTCTGAAGTCGCCAGTATCGGCGGCATGGTGCGCCAGTACCAGATCGTGCTCGATCCAGACCGGTTAAAGGCTTACAACATCCCGCACGGCAAGGTGATCGAAGCCGTGCAGCGGGCCAACCAGGAAACCGGCGGATCGGTGCTGGAACTGGGCGAGGCCGAGTATATGGTGCGCGCCTCCGGCTACCTGCAATCGTTGGACGATTTCAGAAAAATTCCGCTCACTACCACCAACGGCGGCGTTTCGGTCAGACTGGGAGATGTAGCGCGGATACAACTGGGGCCGGAAATGCGGCGTGGCATTGCCGACCTCAATGGTGAAGGCGAAGTAGCGGGCGGCGTGATCGTGATGCGCTCCGGCAAGAATGCGCTAGAGACCATTGCAGCAGTCAAGGCCAAGCTGGAGAAACTGAAACCCGGCTTGCCCAAGGGCGTGGAAATCATCCCGGTGTACGACCGCTCAAACCTGATATTACGCGCGGTTGATCACCTGCAACACAAACTGGTTGAAGAGTTTATTGTCGTTGCCATCGTCTGCGCCCTGTTCCTGTTCCATCTGCGCTCGGCTTTTGTCGCCATTGTTTCGCTGCCGCTGGGTATTTTGAGCGCGTTTATCGTGATGTATTACCAGGGCGTCAACGCCAATATCATGTCGCTGGGCGGCATTGCGATTGCGGTGGGAGCGATGGTGGACGCAGCGGTAGTGATGATAGAAAACGCCCATAAGCATATCGAAGCATGGAAACACCAACATCAGGGCGAAGAATTACGGGGTGAAACGCACTGGCAAGTGATTGGCGATGCCGCCGCAGAGGTCGGCCCGGCGCTGTTTTTCTCCTTGCTCATCATCGTGCTGTCCTTCATCCCTGTGTTCACGCTGGAAGCACAGGAAGGCCGGTTGTTCGCACCGCTGGCGTTCACCAAAACCTATGCCATGGCCGCTGCTGCCGGCCTGGCGGTGACGCTGATCCCGGTATTGATGGGTTACCTGATCCGCGGAAATATTCCGCAAGAGCAGAAAAACCCGCTGAACCGCTTGCTGATTACCCTCTACCGCCCGTTACTGGATGTTGTGCTGTGCTTTCCTAAAACAACCTTACTCGCAGCGTTAATCGTTGCTGTGATGACCGTGTGGCCGGTCAGCCAGTTGGGGGGCGAATTCATGCCGCCACTGGACGAAGGCGATATTCTGTACATGCCGTCTGCCCTGCCCGGTATCTCTGCGGGCAAGGTGGCGGAATTACTGCAACAAACCGACCGCCTGATTAAAACCGTGCCGGAAGTCAAAAGTGTGTTCGGCAAGGCCGGGCGCGCCGAGAGCGCCACCGACCCGGCACCGCTGGAAATGCTGGAAACCACCATCCAGTTCAAGCCCAAAGACCAGTGGCGGGCGGGCATGACCCCCGACAAGCTGGTGCAGGAACTGGATAGCATCGTCAACGTGCCGGGACTTTCCAACATCTGGGTGCCACCTATCCGTAACAGGATAGACATGCTGGCGACCGGCATCAAAAGCCCGGTTGGCGTGAAGGTTTCGGGAGCCAGTTTGCAGGAAATCGACCGCATCACCGCACAGATAGAACGGGTGGTAAAAACGGTGCCGGGCGTCACCTCAGCCTTGGCGGAAAGGCTGACCGGCGGGCGCTATATTGATGTCCACATCAACCGCGATGCAGCAGCGCGGTTTGGGCTAAACATTGCCGATGTGCAAAGTGTGGTGTCGGCAGCCATAGGCGGTGAGAATATCGGCGAGACCGTTGAAGGGTTGCAGCGCTTTCCCATCAATGTGCGCTATCCACGCGAGATTAGGGATTCGCTGGAAAAGCTGCGCAACTTGCCTCTACTCACCGAACGCGGTGCACAGATTCACTTAGATGATGTCGCTGCGATCAGAATCAATGACGGCCCGCCCATGCTCAAAAGTGAGAATTCGCGCCTATCCGGCTGGGTATATGTGGATATTCGCGGGCGCGACCTGAAATCATCTGTGCACGACATGCAAGCCGCAGTGACGGAACAAGTAAAACTCCCCGCCGGATATTCCGTGTCATGGTCTGGGCAGTTCGAGTTTCTTGAACGCGCCACCGCCAAATTGAAGATCGTCGTCCCTGCCACCTTGCTGATTATCTTTGTGTTGCTTTATTTGACGTTCAAGCGCTTCGACGAGGCCGCACTCATCATGGCCACCCTGCCTTTTGCGCTGGCAGGGGGCGTGTGGCTGTTGTGGCTACTAGGCCACAACCTTTCTGTCGCCAGCGGGGTGGGCTTTATCGCATTGGCGGGAGTGGCGGCGGAGTTTGGGGTGATTATGCTGATCTATCTCAAGCAAGCCTGGCAGGCACGTTTAGACAACGGAAACGACACGGAAGCCGACCTGCTGGCCGCGATACGTGAAGGCGCAGTATTGCGCGTCAGGCCTAAAGCCATGACGGTATCAGTCATCATCGCTGGGCTGGTGCCCATCATGGTGGGGAGCGGTACTGGGTCAGAAGTCATGCAACGCATCGCCGCGCCGATGGTGGGCGGCATGGTAACCGCGCCATTGCTTTCGATGTTTGTGATTCCGGCGGCTTATTTGCTGTTCAGGCGAAGGGCAACAAATGCCGTTCGTGATGAGTAGCGCGGAGGCGGATCGAATCATGAGAGACACTCCGTAGCCCCCTTCGATAAGGCCTGTGGCCTACTCAGGGCGAACGAGTAATTACTCAATGCTCAGATTTTTGCTCGCGGCCTAACAGGTTTTCCACTGCTTTTCGAGGGGATAAATTCTCAAACAACACGCGGTTGACCTCGTGGGTAATCGGCATCTCGATGCCCAGTTCCTTGGCCTTGCGCGCCACTTCGCGGGCGGTACTCACCCCCTCGGCGACGTGACCTAAGTCCGCCAAAATTTGATCCAGCGTCTTGCCTTTAGCCAGCGCCATGCCCACCTTGTAATTGCGCGATAAGCTACCAGTGGCGGTAAGAATCAGGTCGCCAACCCCCGTCAAGCCCATCAGGGTCTCAGCGCGACCACCCAGTGCCACTCCGAAACGCGTGATTTCTGCCATGCCGCGGGTAAGCAAGGCAGCACGAGCATTAAGGCCACAACCCATGCCATCGCAGATACCAGAGGCAATGGCGATGACATTCTTCAACGCGCCACCCACAGCCACACCAATGACATCGGTGGTGTGATAGACACGCAGGTTGCCACCATGAAAAGCCGCGGCAAAATCGCGCGCCACATCGGGATCTTTGGAAGCTACCGTCACCGCAGCGGGCAAGCCTTGTGCGACTTCTTCGGCAAAGCTGGGGCCGGACAGGATGCCCCAGTGGGCATCTGTGGGGAACTCTTCAGCGGCGACTTCATAAAGCATCTTGGAAGTAGAAGCCTCAAGCCCCTTGCATGCCCATACTACCGGCAAAGTACAATTCGCCGCACGGATGCTGCGTAAAGTCTGGCGCAAGCCATTGGTGGGAACAGCGGCGAGGATCATATCCGCCTGATGGATGGCAGATTTAAAACTGGCTTCCAGGTGGATACTAGCTGGGAACGGAAATCCTTCTAAATAGCGTTGATTGGTATGGGTCGTCTGCATTTCCGCCATATGCTCGGCATTGCGCGTCCACAATATCACTTCATGTTCGCGCGCTATCTGTAATGCCAGCGCCGTTCCCCAAGCGCCAGCACCGAGGACGGCGATTTTCATCCTCAATGACCCACTGCTGCCGTCATTCCGGCGAAGGCCGGAATCCAGCCCAGCCAGTTATAACGGCAGAGAAACAAAGTACTCCGTTGATATTTGACTGGATTCCCGCCTGCGCGGGAATGACGAACTTTTAAGCGATGAACATACATCAATGCGTCGTGTCAGTCTGCGCCGCTTGCTGTTGCTTTTGCTGCATAAACAGCGCTTCAAAGTTGATAGGGTTGAGCAACACCGGTGCGAAGCCTGCACGTACTGAAATATCCGATATCGCTTCGCGCAGGTATGGGAACAGAATATTTGGGCAAGTGATTCCGAGCAGTCCTTCCAGACCTTCCAGCGGCACATTGCGAATTTGGAAAATGCCGGCCTGAGCGACTTCGATCAAAAATGCCGTCGTGTCTTGCAATTTGGCGGTCACCGTCACCGTCACTGTAACGTCAAAAATACCGTCTTCAATCGAAGAGCTTTTGTGCTGCAACTCGATGTTAATCTGCGGATTTTCGCGTATGGTGAACACTTGTGGCGCATTGGGAATCTCTAAAGAGGCATCCTTGACGTAAAGCTTTTCGATATTGAATACTGCTTGTGGCGCTTCTTGTTCAGCGGCTGCTGGAGTGTTTTGATCGGCTTCTGCCATGATTTTTCCTAAGAGTGATAAGTTGTGAATCAGATAAAGGCGGCATTTTAGCCGCTTCCATCACTTTTGAATACGCGAAAGTAACAGGTCTAATTCGCCTGCTCTGTCTAAAGCATAAAGCTCCTCAAAACCACCCACATAAACCTCACCAATATATATCTGTGGCACAGTACGCTTGCCGGTACGCTGCATCATCTCCACGCGCTGCTGCGGCTCTATATCTACCCGAATTTTATGGATGTCTTTGACCCCTTTACTGGCCAAAAGCCTTTCGGCATTGATACAGTAAGGGCAAACGGTGGTGGAATACATAGTAATTTCTGGCATGGGTTAACCTCTTAATGAAGTCATATTTTAGGCAATCGGCATAAAACTCGGCGAAGTAATTTGTTTCACCGAACTTGCAATCGCTTCGATCGCTCCCACACGGCTGAAACTCTTGCGCCACGCCAAGGCGACGCGCCTAAACGGAACCGGGTCTGCAAACGGGATGATTTTTAATATGGGGCTGCTGTGGCGTTCTATCACTGCACTCATGGGCAATACTGTAATACCCAGATTAGAGGCCACCATATTACGCACAGTCTCTAGCGAATTACCCTGTAACACCTGTCCATTACGCGCCAATTCAGGACAGGCTTGTGTTACCTGATTACTGAAGCAGTGCCCACTGTTTAGCAGTAACACTTTTTCCTGCGACAACTCTTCTGCGGCCACATTCTGTCTATTTGCCCAAGGGTGGTCTATAGGCACCACCACCACGAAAGCTTCGTCATATAAAGGTGTGGTTTCAATTCCCGGAATATCGAAAGGTAAAGCAATGACGATTACGTCCGCCAAGCCATTGCGCAACTGCGATTCCAAACTCGCGGTTGTGCTCTCTTCCACCTCCAGCGGCATTTCCGGCGCATTTTGTCGCAAAATGGGGATAAGTTCCGGTAGTAAATAGGAGCCGACGGTGTAGATCACCCCCAATCGCACCACGCCTACCAAAGGGTTGCTGCCCTGACGCGCGAGCTGCTTAACCTTATCGGCCTCATCCAGTACCCGTGCTGCTTGTTCGACAATGGTTTCGCCCACGGCGGTGAGAGTGATGTCATTTTTTTTTCGCTCAAACAGCTTCACACCCAACTCCCCTTCCAGTTTCTGGATCCCCAAGCTCAGTGCGGGTTGCGTGACAAAACAACGTTCAGCCGCACGGTGAAAATTCAGCTCACGGCTCACCGCCACGATGTATCTCAGCTCATTCAGGGTCATTCGCTTCTAGTCCTCCCAATATACGATTAAAATAATAAATCATAATAATAAATTAATACAATTTTATTTATCAATGACACCTCTCTAGAATCCGTCCTGCATAACCGCCAAGCATTTTTCGGCATAAAAACCCTGAAACAGGAGAATTGTTATGAAAAAGAGCACGCAGGAAACATTGAAAGACCTCATTGTAAATCTACTTGCCAGCTACGCTTTGGCGCATTGATTTTTTAACTTAACCGAATCGAAGGAGAAACACATGTCAACAGAAGCAAAATGTCCATTTGTTCATAAAGTTGGAGGTGGCACGTCGAACCGTCACTGGTGGCCGAACCAGCTTCCCCTAGAAATTCTGCACCAGCATACGCCCCAGTCTAACCCGATGGGAGAAGACTTCGACTACGCAAAAGAATTCAAAAAACTCGACTTCGCGGCACTTAAGAAAGACCTTACTGTGCTAATGACCGACTCGAAGGACTGGTGGCCCGCTGATTGGGGTCATTACGGCGGCTTGATGATCCGCATGTCCTGGCATGCTGCGGGTACCTACCGTACAGCCGACGGTCGCGGAGGTGCCGGTACCGGTAACCAACGATTTGCCCCTATCAACAGCTGGCCCGACAACGGTAACTTGGACAAGGCGCGTCGCCTGCTGTGGCCGATCAAACAGAAGTACGGTAGCAAAATCTCCTGGGCCGACCTGTTCATTTTGGCGGGCAATGTCGCCTTGGAATCCATGGGATTTAAGACTTTCGGCTTCGCTGGTGGCCGCCAAGACATATGGGAACCAGAAAAGGACATCTACTGGGGATCTGAAAACACCTGGTTGGGTGACAATCGCCACTCCGGCGATCGTGAACTTGAGACTCCACTTGCCGCGGTGCAGATGGGCTTGATCTACGTAAACCCTGAAGGCCCGAACGGCAACCCCGATCCGGTAGCCTCAGGCCGTGATGTTCGCGAAACCTTCGCGCGTATGGCCATGAATGACGAAGAAACTGTGGCACTGGTTGCCGGCGGCCACACTTTTGGCAAGGCCCACGGCGCAGGCGACCCCAAACTGGTCGGTCCCGATCCCGAGAACGCTCCGATCGAGGAGCAGGGCTTTGGCTGGAAAAACAGCTTCGGTAGCGGCAAAGGCGTGCACGCCACCACTAGCGGCATTGATGGTGCCTGGAAACCGAATCCTACCCAATGGGATAACGGCTATTTCGACATGCTGTTTGGCTACGAGTGGGAACTGACCAGAAGCCTGGCCGGTGCACAGCAATGGACACCCAAGAACTGCAAGCCGGAACACATGATTCCGGACGCGCACGATGCGTCGAAAAAGCACCCTCCGATGATGACCACCGCCGACTTGTCACTGCGCATGGATCCAGCTTACGAGAAGATTGCGCGGCATTTTCACCAAAACCCGAAAGAGTTCGCCGACACCTTCGCCCGCGCCTGGTTCAAGCTGACGCACCGTGACATGGGGCCACGTGCCCGCTATCTTGGGCCTGAAGTGCCTACCGAAGAACTCGTTTGGCAAGACCCCATCCCAGCCGTCGATCATGTCTTGATTAACGACCAAGACATCGCCGCCCTCAAGGAGAAAATTCTGACGTCTGAGTTGTCTGTGTCAGAATTGGTTTCAACAACCTGGGCCTCTGCCTCCACTTTCCGTGGCTCCGATAAGCGTGGTGGTACGAACGGTGCGCGCATTCGTCTGGCACCACAGAAGGACTGGGAAGCCAACCAGCCAGCGCAACTGGCAAAAGTGCTCGGCAAGCTCGAAGGCATCCAGCGCAAATTCAATGAAAGCGGCAAGAAGGTCTCGCTAGCTGACTTGATCGTGCTGGCGGGTTGCGCCGGTGTTGAGCAGGCGGCCAAAAATGCAGGTCATAAGGTGTCCGTTCCGTTCACGCCGGGTCGTATGGATGCCTCACAGGCGCAGACCGATGTGGACTCCTTCGCCGTGCTCGAACCAATCGCTGATGGTTTCCGTAACTACCAGAAGGCTAAATACAGTGTTCCTGCCGAGGAACTACTGCTCGACAAGGCGCAGTTACTGAAATTGAGTGCGCCCGAGATGACGGTTTTGGTGGGGGGCATGCGCGTGCTAAATGCGAATGTCGGACAATCACAATCGGGCGTATTCACCCAACGGCCAGAGACACTTACTAACGACTTCTTCGTCAATCTGCTTGATATGCAGACAAGCTGGAAGCCGATGTCGGACGCTGGAGATATGTTTGAAGGAGTTGATCGCGCAACTGGTAAACGTAAGTGGGTCGGCACCCGCGTCGATTTAGTCTTCGGCTCGAATTCCCAGCTGCGCGCGCTAGCTGAAGCCTATGCCACTTCAGACGCAGAAGCGCGCTTTGTCAAAGACTTCGTGGCGGCATGGGCTAAGGTAATGAATCTAGATCGCTTCGACCTCGCATGATATTGGCAAATAAGCGTTAACCGGTAAAAATCCTCGAGGGTCGTAGCGTACTACTTCTTTCGAGGATTTATTAATTCGATAAAGCTGCAAAATTGGGATAATTAGGGTTAAAAATAATGGATAATTTAAGTCTATTTTCAACCCTCATCAACCCAAGGAAACCAATATGAAAGTATGGGAATGTGCAGTGTGTGGCTTTATCTATGACGAAACCAAGGGAATCCCAGAAGAAGGCATTGCTCCTGGCACCCGCTGGGAAGACGTGCCTGATAGCTGGGTTTGCCCAGATTGTGGTGCAGGAAAAGCTGTTTTTGAGATGATTGAAATCTGATTTGCGCCTACTCTCACCTCTTCGATGAAACTTTCTTCTGCTAGCACTCTCAAATAGAGAGTGCTAAAATGTTTACTATTCAAGGAGGGTTTAAGTTAATGAATCAAGCATTATCATTTCCAGTTCCCATGCCGGTCGGCAGTCTGGAACAATACATTCAGGCCGTACGCCAATTTCCCGTACTCACGGCGGAAGAAGAATTCAGCCTGGCCACTAAACTCAAACACGACAACGATCTGGAAGCCGCCAAAGGCCTGATCTTGTCGCACATGCGGTTGGTAGTCAGCATCGCCCGTGGCTATTCCGGTTACGGCTTGCCGCAAGCGGATTTGATACAGGAAGGCAATGTCGGCCTGATGAAAGCGGTGCGCCGTTTTGACCCAGAGCGCGGTGTGCGCTTGGTGTCGTTCGCCGTGCATTGGATCAAGGCAGAAATCAACGAATTCATCCTGCGTAACTGGCGTATGGTCAAACTTGCTACTACCAAGGCTCAACGCAAGCTGTTCTTTAATCTGCGTAGCATGAAGACCCACGCTGGCACACTACAACCAAACGAGGTCAACGAAATTGCACGAGAGTTGAAGGTAAAGCCAGAAGAAGTGGTCGAGATGGAAAAACGCATGGGCGGCTACGATGTGGCTCTGGAAGCCGATGAAAACGACGAGGACGCGCATTTCAGCCCGATTGCTTATTTGGAAGACACGCGCCCCGAGCCGTCTGAAGCTTTGGCTGATTTGCAAACCGAAACATTGCGAACCACGGGCTTAGAATCAGCCCTGAACAGCTTGGATGAACGTAGCCGCCATATTGTGCAAGCGCGCTGGTTGAACGAAGACAAGAACGCCACATTACATGACTTGGCAGCAGAATACGGCGTTTCAGCCGAACGCATACGTCAGATTGAGCAAAAAGCCATGCAAAAGATGAAGGTACTGATGGTTTCAGCCTAATTTTTTGTTCGCACAAACAACGGCTACCTGAGCTTTCAGCGTAGCCGTTTTTTTATGCATTTTTTTTTAATTGAGCGTACTATACAGGTCAGTACACTAATCAGCACACTAACGCCCATGAGGTCATCATGAATTTGCTCGCCAGTCCTTGGTTCTTTAGTATGGTTGAAAAACGCGGGAACTCGCCTAAACAGAAGCTTCTGGCGGTATTTTCTATTAGTCATGATTGGCTTGCCGCGCCCGGTATAGGCGAACAGTTCTCGCTTGAAGTGAATGCTGCCGCCCACCAAAGCATCCAAGTCCTTTCCCAATTTCTCACTCGCTTGGCCGAAGCCGCAAAAGCTGCCAACCCCGCCGCGCTCTCCAATCAACTATCACTATTGTTGATGGGTGCTATCGCTGAACACCAACGCGACCCGCAATCGCCGGTGATGGAAGAAGCCATGCAAGCCGCACAAGTATTGATAGAGAAAGCCTGCCAGCGCAATCACAACAAACATTACGTCTATATTGGCAGTATGGCAGCCGGTCTATTCGCCTGCTTTTTGGGTTGGAAAATACTCGTACCGCACAACTCCATGCCCGTCATGCATATCGCCAGCTATCCTGTACACATCGTGCAGACCAATAGTCTGAGTCCCGATGAGGTGGAAGCGGTACTTGCCTTACATAGTCAGATGATGAGTGGCGAGTGTCGAGCACCCCATTTGGCCATGCTGCCGCAAGGCCAAATGTCGGCTTATATGAATGTGATCGAGTTTAGAAAACCAGATGACCCTGTTGTAGATGAAGCAAATATCCGCGCCTTTATGACCTGGTTCAATACCATACATGCTACCGAATGTTATCCACGGCACACCAACGACCATATCAATACAGTCTGGGTTAGAAAAGGAGTAAGTTAATGGCAAATCCAGCTACCACATCTATGCGCGACCACATTTTAGAGGTGGCTTCCGATTTGTTTGCCACACGCGGTATCAACGCCACCGGTGTAGATACCATCGTGGCACAGGCTGGCATTGCCAAGATGACTCTGTATAAATATTTCAAATCCAAAGAACAGTTGATTGTTGAGTATCTGCAAAAGCACGATGACAATCTCCGCCAAGGCTTGTTTGACCGCTTGGATGCGAACAAAGACAACCAGCTCAACACGCTCATCAACGCCGTTATGGAATGGATTGCCGATCCGGAATTCAAAGGATTTTCATTCATTAACGCCTTCGTCGAATTTCCTCAAGCTGAAAGCGCGGTGAATCAGGTTTCAGTCGAATTCGCTCAAGCGCTACGTAGCACTATCGCCAAAAGTGCTGCGAATTCTGGCGTTAAAAAACCAGAAATCCTGGCTATGCAATTATCGCTCCTGATTGAAGGCGCCGCGATGGCCGAGCAAATGCAGCGCGGCTCCGGCGCCATTGATTACGCGCGTGACGCAGCGAAAGTTTTAATCGCAGCAGCGCCCTAGCCGCACAGACAAATCTGGTATGATTTAAGCCACTCTATTAGGCTTCCCATCATGACCGGACTCACCAAATCCACGCCTCGCCCCACCGACATCAAACTGCACCAAATCTCGCGTGTGCTGGAGATGGATTTTGACGATGGCGCGAAATTCAAGCTGCCTTGCGAATATCTACGTGTATATTCGCCATCCGCCGAAGTGCGCGGCCACGGTCCTGGTCAAGAAACGCTACAAACCGGCAAAGAACAAGTCAACGTGGTGGGCATAGAACCCGTCGGACTTTATGCACTGAAACTTACTTTTTCTGACGGTCACGACACTGGACTTTATTCCTGGGATTACCTCTACGAGCTAGGCGCAAGGCAGGACGAACTGTGGCGGGACTATCTTGAAAAACTGGGTGCGGCTGGCGGCAAACGCGAAGCGTAAGTAAAAAATCATGAGCGATACCCACTTTGGTTTTGAAACCGTCCCTGAAGAACAAAAAGCCAGTAAAGTGAGCGAAGTATTCCACTCTGTCGCCAGCCGCTATGACGTGATGAACGACGTGATGTCTGCCGGCCTGCACCGTGTGTGGAAGCGCTTTGCAGTGGAAACCAGCGGCGTGCGGGCGGGCGGCAAGGTACTAGACGTAGCCGGTGGCAGTGGCGATTTATCCAAATTGTTCGCTAAAAAAGTGGGCGAAAGCGGACAAGTGGTGTTGACCGACATCAATGCCTCCATGCTGGGGATTGGGCGAGACCGACTGATGGACGAAGGTTTGTCCGTCCCCGCCTTGCAGTGCGACGCAGAAAAACTGCCGTTTGCCAGCAACTATTTCGACTGCGTGATTGTGGCGTTTGGGCTGCGCAATATGACACACAAAGAACTGGCTCTAGCCGAGATGCAGCGTGTACTCAAACCCGGCGGGCGCTTGCTGGTGCTGGAGTTTTCCAAAGTGTGGGAACCACTGGCCAAGGTCTACGATGCCTATTCCTTTAAGCTACTGCCGCTGATGGGCAAACTCATCGCCAAAGACGAGGCAAGTTACCGTTATTTGGCCGAATCCATTCGTATGCATCCCGATCAGGAAACGCTGAAAACGATGATGCTAGGAGCTGGGTTTGACAAGGTGGATTATCACAATCTCAGCGCGGGTACGGTAGCTTTACACAAAGGTTGGAAAGCATGAAACTACAACGCATCAACATCGCTATCCTCAACCATTTACTCCACCAGCAACCTTGGGCGCGCGACCAGTTGTGTCGATTTGCGGGCAAGACTTTGCGGCTTTCCGTGTCACCCATCACGTTGGATTTGAGTATTGACAGCAACGGCGAATTCATCCCTCGCGAGGAAAAATCGGCGCTAGAGGCAATGTTGACCTTACCTGCGGCGGCGGCATTACAGTTTGCATTATCGGGAAAACTGGATACCTCGCAAATCGTTATTAGCGGCGATACCGAACTGGCACAAGGTGTTGGGGGAATTTTGCGTAACCTGTCGTGGGATGTGGAAGAAGATTTGAGCCGAGTAATGGGTGACATCCCCGCCAACACCTTGGTGAAATTTGGCAAGAAAATGATTGCAGAAGGGCAACGTCAGGTGGAAAGCATCGCAGGCATGATGGTTGAATTCTGGCAAGAAGAAGACCCGCTTATCGTTAAACGCCGACATCTGGAGGCCTTCACCGCGGACGTGGACAAACTGCGCGACGATACCGAACGGCTAGCGAAGCGCATAGAAAAGCTAGGGTAATTCTGTCCATGCAGATTTTCCGGTTTTTCAGCATCCTCGGCACCGTCATCCGCTTTGGCCTGGATGAATTCGTCCTTGGTCATGGTGGCCACGCGCGATTCCCCATCATGGAAACCCTGCTGCGTGGGCTGCTGT
>JANYIK010000103.1 GCA_025362115.1 Methylophilaceae bacterium | reverse complement strand
CATGTGCTTTGCGGCGACGGGTAATGGCATCATCCATCCATGCACCACCCCGTTTTTTATCGCGGGCGTAGAGGTCTAAATAAAACTGGCCGACGAGTGCGCCGTTTTTGCTGATCTCGTAGAAACTCGCGTCTTTGTGCCATACCGCCGCGTCTTTCCTGGTAATGGTTACCCCATACAATGTGCTAATCACGCGGAATAAGCCCTGTAACACGGTGGGTTCCGGGAAATATTGTTTTACCTCTTGGTCAGAGAACGCATAACGCTCCTCACGCAGTTTTTCGCTGACGTAAGACGCATCCCATGCTTGCAAGTCATTGATTCCAAGCCGCTTGGCACAGGCGCGTAAATCCGCCATATCCTTTTCGGCAAAAGGTTTTGCACGCTTGCTCAAGTCACGCAGGAAATCTAAAACCTGCTGTGGGTTATCCGCCATCTTGGCCGCCAGTGAAAGCTCGGCATAATTGGTGTATCCCAGCAATTCAGCTTCCTCGGCACGTAATTTAAGTATCTGGCTGATGAGTACGGTATTGTCCAATTCCGGCTTGCCGAATTCGGCGGCTTTGGTGGCGTAGGCGTAATAAAGTTTCTCACGCAAATCACGGTTGTCGGCATATTGCTGTACCGGCAGATAAGACGGGAAGTGCAAAGTGAATTTCCAGCCCGTTTTGCCATCTTTCTGCGCGGCTTCCCTGGCCGTTTGTAGCACATCAGCGGGAATGCCTACTAATTCGACCTCATCTTCCACAAATAGCGCAAAAGCATCGGTACTATCCATCACGTTCTCTTCAAACTTGGTGGTCACTGCCGCAAGCTCTTCCTGTATCGCCTTGAAAGGCGCTTTTTTGTCTTTTGCCAATTCCGCGCCGCCTAGACGAAAATCGCGCAATTCATTTTCAACAATCTTCTTCCTAGCGGCATTCAAGCCAGTGAACTCGGGCTGGGCACGCAGTTGTTTGTAGCGCGCATACAATTTTTCGTTCTGCGATAAATCGGCGGAAAAGGTGGTGATCTGGGCAAGGTTCTCGTTATACGCCTCGCGCAACTCCAGCGTGTTGACTACCGAATTGGTGTGCGAAACCTGGGACCAAGCACGAGACAAGCGCTCCTCCGCGTCATCCAGCAGCTCGATGAAATTCGCCCAGTCGGGGGCAGCGCTGTCGTTTTCCAAGCGCGAAATCAGCGCACGGTATTCGTCCAATAACTGTGAAATCGCAGGCGTGACCTGTTCAGGCTTGAGTTGATCAAAATGCGGCAAGCCGTCGAAATGGAGTAAAGGGTTATTGGTCGCGTTGTACATTCAGTTTCCTTGGGGTTGGTTTCAACACAGATATTAAGGCATAGTCAGGGTTTCTCAATAGCAGCTCGGCTTTTTAATGATTATTCGTATCTCGCAGCAATTACAAACCGCAAAAGATGTGTTGCCTGGCGACGAAGCCAGCATTGAAGCGCAGGCCTTGATGCGGTGCGTCTTGGGTAATGTTTCTCGTGCATGGTTGATCGTGCATGAACAAGATGAGATGACGCAACAGCAGCAAGATGATTTTGCTGTTTTGCTGCAACGCCGTTTGGCGGGAGAGCCCATCGCTTACATTCTGGGCATGCGCGAGTTTTACGGGCTGGAGTTCAAGGTCACGCCGGCCGTGCTGATTCCGCGCCCTGATACCGAAACGCTAGTGGAGGCGGCATTGGCACGTATTTCGGCGCAGTGGCCGTGTCGCGTGCTGGATTTGGGTACGGGTAGCGGGGCGATTGCCATCGCCATCGCACACTATCGGCCCCAGGCCGAAGTGGTGGCGGTGGATGTTTCCAGTGCAGCGCTTGCCATCGCCACAGAAAACGCGAAAACCCTCAACACGCCCAATGTGCGCTTGCTGCACAGCGATTGGTTTGGGGCATTGCAAGACGAAAAATTTGATGTGATCGTCAGCAACCCGCCTTATGTCGCTGAGCAAGATCCATATTTGGCTGCTTTGGGTTTTGAACCCGCGACTGCATTGGCTTCTGGCACCGATGGTTTGGATGATATTCGACGCATCGTGAAAGAATCTCCAAAACATCTCAGTGCAGGTGGTTGGCTGTTGTTGGAGCATGGGTATGACCAAGCAGAAGC
>JANYIK010000086.1 GCA_025362115.1 Methylophilaceae bacterium | reverse complement strand
GCCAATGAGTTTGAGCAGCGCATCATGACGCTGCATGACCCTGCCACCATCGCCGCGCTGATCATAGAGCCGATGCAAGGCTCGGCAGGCGTGATTGTGCCGCCCAAGGGCTATTTGCAGCGCTTACGCGAAATCTGCACCAAACACGGTATTTTGCTAATTTTTGATGAAGTGATCACCGGTTTTGGCCGTCTTGGCACCAAATGGGGCGCGGATTACTTTGATGTCGTGCCAGACATTATCACCTGCGCCAAAGGTCTCACCAACGGCGCGGTGCCTATGGGTGCGGTGGCGGTCAAACGTGAGATCTACGATGCATTCATGGAAAATTCAGCCGCTGGCGCGATTGAATTACCCCATGGCTATACCTATAGCGCCATTCCTATCGCCTGTGCCGCAGCCATTGCCACACTGGATATTTTTGCAAATGAGAAACTGGAAGATCGTGCTGCGAGCTTAAGCGCACATTTTGAATCGGCGGCGCATGGTTTAAAGGGTTTGCCGATGGTGAAGGATGTCCGCAATATCGGGCTGGTAGCGGGCATCGAGTTTGAGGCGATCGCCGGCAAACCCGGCGCCATGTCGTTCGCGACTTATTTGAAATGTTACGAGTTGGGAGTACATGTGCGCTTTACTGGCGAAATTATCGCCGTTTCGCCACCGCTCACCATACAACGCGATGAGATTGACCGCATCTTCAGCACGATTGCCGATGCGATCAAAGCGGTTTCTGCGGCTGGTGAAGCGGGTCTTGACCCCACACGCTATTTGAAGAACGAGCAACAATGGGTGCTGCATCAACACGCCCTTAACGAACACACTGAAGAATTAACTCTGGAGCATTCAGCATGACTAAAAACCCAACCCATACCCGCACCATCGGCCACTACATCAATGGCAAGCACGCCACAGGCATAAACGCCAGATTCGGCGAAGTCTACAACCCTGCTACCGGCGAAATCACCGCACATTTGAGCATGGCCTCGGCAGACGAAACCCGCGCAGCGATAGAGGCAGCGCAAGCTGCTTTCCCCGCCTGGAGCGCCACACCAGCCTTGAAACGCGCACGCATCATGTTCAAGTTCAAAGCCTTGCTGGATGAACATGCCAACGACCTAGCAAAAGCCATTTCACTGGAACACGGCAAAACCATTAGCGACGCACGCGGCGAAGTGACGCGTGGCATAGAAGTAGTCGAGTTTGCTTGCGGCATGCCGCATCTGTTGAAAGGCGACTTTAACGAGCAAGTTGGCACGGGGATTGACACCTACTCCATGCGCCAACCATTGGGCGTGGTCGCGGGCATTACGCCGTTCAATTTTCCAATCATGGTACCTTTGTGGATGATTCCGATGGCGCTGGCGACGGGCAATACCTTCGTCCTCAAGCCTTCCGAAAAAACACCTTCTGCCAGCCTGATGCTGGCGGATTTATTGGCTGAAGCAGGCTTGCCTACGGGCGTATTCAATCTAGTGAATGGCGACAAAGAAGCCGTGGACGTTTTGCTCTCGGACAAGCGTATTCAGGCGATTAGTTTTGTCGGTTCAACCCCGATTGCCGAATATATTTACACCACAGGCACCAAAAACGGCAAACGGGTACAAGCGCTGGGCGGTGCCAAGAACCATCTAGTAGTGATGCCGGATGCTGATGTGGATCAAGTTGCTGATGCGTTGATAGGCGCTGGATACGGCTCTGCAGGTGAACGCTGCATGGCGATTTCGGTGGCGGTCACCGTGGGGGACGTTGCCGATGGGCTGGTCGCCAAACTCAAAGAAAAAGTAAAAGACATCACCATAGACCAAGGCCTGAACGAGAAAGCCGACATGGGACCACTGGTCACCCCACAGCATTTTGCCAAAGTGAAAGAGTATGTCGACCTAGGCGTAACAGAAGGTGCCAAATTGGCGATTGATGGGCGCGGTTACTCTCACGCTGGCCATGAAAAAGGCTTCTTCCTCGCGCCCTGCCTGTTCGACCACGTCAAGCCCGACATGCGTATCTACAAAGAAGAAATTTTCGGACCAGTGCTGGCGATTGTTCGTGCGGCAAGTTTTGAAGAAGCGCTGAGCCTCATAAACGACCATGAATTCGGCAACGGCACGGCGATTTTCACGCGTGACGGCGAAGTGGCGCGAGAATTCACCCACCGCGTACAAGCCGGTATGGTAGGCGTAAACGTCGCTATCCCCGTGCCTATTGCCTTCCATAGCTTTGGCGGATGGAAACGCTCGCTGTTTGGCGACCATCACATCTATGGTACGGAAGGTCTGCGGTTTTATACGCGGCTGAAAACAACGACTTCGCGTTGGCCTAGCGCCAGTAAAGCAGCAGGCGCCGAGTTTGTGATGCCGACGATGAAATAAACACCCCCCGTCATTCCGGCGCAGGCCGGAATCCAGTCAAACATCAACGGAGTGATGCATATCTATGCCGCCCCAAGTGACTTGGCTGGATTCCGGC
>JANYIK010000085.1 GCA_025362115.1 Methylophilaceae bacterium | reverse complement strand
GGTTTTGGTGGCACGCCACTGATGGAACTTTATTTGCTCTATCACAGTGCAGAAAAACTGTTGAAGGCACACGGACTGAACATTACGCGCTCGCTGGTGGGCAACTACACCACCTCGCTAGATATGGCGGGCGCTTCAATCACCTTGTGTTTGCTGGATGACGAAATTCGCTATCATTGGGATAGCCCGGTGCATACCCCTGCTTTGCGCTGGAAAATGTAAGAGAAAATCAGAGGTTCCCTAGGGAACCTCTGATTAAGTTTTAAAAAATCCACTTTATTAGCAGGTACAATTGCTGCTTGCTTTTGAACTTTCTTATTCCATATTCCATCGCCATACATCATGAACTCCAAACCCTTTGTTTCCAGCAAGACCTCGGCAGATTTTTTCACTCTTCCCTCTTCCAGCATGGATGGGAAAGCCATCGTTGAGGATTTTCGGCACTATTTCAGTCGCACCTTGGGGAGAAGCAATCTTAACCAGGCGGCCTATCACGTCTTTACTGCATTTTCCATGGCTTGGAGAGGCCGACTTGTAGAGCGCTGGAAAAAGACGCGCGCTGCCCAAACCGAATCAGACTGCAAGCGCACTTACTACTTGTCTTTGGAATTTCTGATGGGACGAGCGCTGGGTAATGCAATGCTTAATTTGGACGTGGATTCGGATACAGCACAAATCCTCAAAAGTGTCGGCCTGGAGCTGGAAGAAATCATAGATCAGGAACATGACGCGGGTTTGGGTAATGGCGGTTTGGGGCGGCTTGCGGCTTGTTTTCTGGACAGTTGCGCTACCTTGCAACTCCCCGTGCGCGGCTATGGCATTCGCTATGAGTACGGCATGTTCCGCCAGAAGATAAAAAATGGCCACCAACATGAAGAGCCCGACCATTGGTTGCGTATCGGCAATCCTTGGGAGATTGAACGGCAAGAACTGGCGGTGCGCGTTAAATTTGGCGGGCATACCGAATTCCATACCGGTAGCGATGGCCTGCCCAAAGCCAAATGGGTGCATTCACACGACGTGATGGCGATTGCTTACGACATGCCGATTCCTGGTTATCGCAATGGCACGGTCAACACTTTACGGCTGTGGAAATCCACGGCAACTAACGAATTCGACTTGGGTGAATTTAACGCCGGAAGCTATGCCGATGCGGTCGCTTCGCAAAATGCTGCCGAGCAAATCACTATGGTGCTATACCCCAACGACTCCAGCGAAAACGGCAAAGAACTGCGCTTACGCCAGCAATACTTTCTTGCATCTGCCAGTTTGCAAGACGTGTTGCGCTGCTGGGTTGACCGGCATGGTAACGATTTTAGCCAGTTTGCCGAAAAGAACGCCTTCCAGCTCAATGACACGCACCCCACTTGTGCCGTGCCGGAACTGATGCGCTTGCTGATGGATGAACACGATTTGAGCTGGGAACAAGCTTGGGCAATCACCTCAACATCGGTCGCTTACACCAACCACACGCTGCTGCCTGAGGCATTGGAAAAATGGTCGGTCGGTATGTTTAGCCGTTTATTGCCAAGTTTGTACGAGATTATCTGCGAGATCAACGTACGCTTTCTTGCTACAGTTGAAAAGCGCTGGCCTGGCGATTTAGAGCGACTACAACGCATGTCCATCATTGAAGAAAACGGCGGAAAATATATCCGTATGGCCTATCTGGCGGTCGTCGCCAGCACTTCGGTGAATGGCGTGGCAGCGCTACATTCGCAACTGCTGACGCAACACTTGTTCCGCGATTTTTTTGAGCTGTGGCCAGAAAAATTTAACAACAAGACTAATGGTGTCACACCTAGACGCTGGATAGCCTCTAGCAACCCAGCATTGAGCAAGCTTATTACCAACACTATCGGTGCCACATGGGTGACCGACTTGCCACAGCTACGCAAACTTAGCCCTTACGCTGAAGATGCCAACTTCCGCGCCCAATGGCGTGCCGTCAAACAAGCCAACAAAGCGCGACTGGCGGAGATGGTCAAACGCGATTGCGGAATAGAGTTTGACATTAACGCCATCTTTGACGTGCAAGTGAAGCGCATCCACGAATACAAACGGCAGTTGCTCAACGTGCTGCACGTCATCCATCTCTACGACCGTATCAAGCGTGGTGACAAAGCCGGCATTACCCCGCGCTGCGTGTTGATTGGCGGCAAAGCAGCGCCTGGTTACGCGATGGCAAAACGTATCATCAAACTAGTCAATGCTGTGGCGACCTTGATTAACGAAGATCACGACACCCAAGGCTTGCTGCGCCTCGCATTCTTCCCCGATTACCGCGTGACTGCGATGGAAGTGATTTGTGCGGGTGCGGATTTGTCCGAACAAATTTCGACCGCAGGCAAAGAAGCATCAGGCACTGGCAACATGAAATTCATGATGAACGGTGCTTTGACCATAGGTACGCTGGACGGCGCTAATATCGAAATTCGTGAAGAGGCAGGTGCGGACAATTTCTTCCTGTTTGGGCTGGATGCCGATGAAGTAGAAGCCCTACACGGACATTATGATCCTGCCGCCATCATCGCGGCAGATAGCGATTTAGCACGGGTGATACACCTGTTGCAAAGTAACCATTTCAACACCTTCGAGCCGGGGATATTTGAACCTATCGTCCACGCCATTACTAATCCGCACGACCCGTGGATGACCGCCGCCGACTTCCGTGGCTATGTAGATGCCCAGAATCGCGTTGCCGCGGCTTATTTAGATCAAGAAAACTGGGTTCGCATGAGCATTTTGAACTCTGCGGCCAGTGGAAAATTTTCCAGCGACCGCACCATCGCTGACTACAACCACGACATTTGGCACTTGCCCACCATCAAGCCAAAGGATTAGTCCTCTCGATTGGAACGCCAGATAGAAAGCACCAGTTTTAACCCGAGAAAAGAAGCCAGGGAAAAGCCAAGAAAACCAAATGCAGGTAACCCAAATATGGTGGGACCACCCTTGACCGTCATCACTATGGAAGATCCTATGATTAGTGCCGATGTCACCAGAGCTAAGGTCAAACGATTGGTACTGTGGTCTAGCTGGTGGCCAAAGTGGTCTAGACGCTTCAAATCCAGCTCTACTTTGACTTTGCCGCGGCGCAAATCTTTGAGCAGGCTACCGATGTCGCGTGGCACACTTACCAGCAAACCCATTGCATCCATCACGCCCTTGCGTCCACGCTTCAATAACGCGCCGGGTTTGTAGCGGCTGATGATGACATGTTTCACAAAGGGTGTGAGGTGACGCACGATTTGGAAATCTGGGTCTAGCTGCCGTCCCAAACCTTCCAGTGTTACCAAGGCTTTGAACAGCATGGCCAAATCAGGTGGAACAGATAGATGATTCTCACGCATGACGGTCGTGAGATCGCCCAGCAAATCGCCAAATCGAATCTGCTTCAACGGAGCGCTTTCGTAATTGCACAAGAATTCATCTATATCGGCGGCAAGCTTCTCTTCACTTACCTGCACATCGCCAGACCATGCAATCAACACACCCAGCAAGGCATCATAGTCACGCGAAACCAAGGCTGCCAGCATGTCAGCGATTTCGTCACGACGGGTTTTGGTGATTCTTCCCACCATGCCGCAATCAATAATGACGATGCGACTGTCAGGCAAATAAAAAATATTACCAGGATGCGGGTCGGCGTGAAAAAAGCCATCTATCAGCACCATTTTGAGAATCGCATCCGCACCGTGTCCTGCCATGACTTTGCAATCCAATCCAGCTTCTGCAGCCGCGACTAGGTCATTGCCGGGAATTCCGTTGATGCGCTCCATCACCAGTAAAACTTCTGAACTGTGCTGCCAATGAATTTTGGCAAAGGACACATTAGGGTCGTCTTTGAAATTGCGCGCAAAACGATCGGTATTGCGACCTTCGGCGGCGAGGTCTAGCTCTTTGCGTAACGACTTGGCGAACTGACCGATGATTTTGCCCAGTTGAAAACGCCGAATTTCCGGCATTTGGTTTTCCAGCAATCGCCCTAGATGGGAAAGCAGGCGCAAGTCAGCTTCGATGCGCTTCAAAATGTTAGGGCGACGAATTTTAAGCACGACTGGCGTGCCATCTTGCAGCTCGGCAACGTGAACCTGCGCGATAGAGGCAGCGGCGATGGGCGTGCTGTCTAAGTGTTTGAACACCTCAAATGGTGAGGCTGCCAAGGTTTTTTCAAGCTCCGGCAGCAAGTCCTCAAAAGGCACAGGCGGTACTTTGTCTTGCAGCTTGGCAAACTCGCTCACCCATTGCGGGGGGAACAGGTCAGCGCGGGTTGCCAGTACTTGTCCCAGCTTTACGAACGTAGGCCCCAGTTCCTCAATTGCCAAACGTATCCGCACCGCTGGATCTAGGTGCATCACGTCTTCTGCGCCCTTGAAATTAAGCAATTTTCCGGCTAGACCTAAATTTTTGGAGAGCCCTAAGCGTTCAATAGCGTCGCCCCAGCCGTAGCGCATGAGGATGCGAGCAATTTCGCGCATTCGGCCAAAATCGCGCATGACAGAAACTGTTTGACGAATCATATGAGAGCAGCAAGTGATTAAAGGGGGCTTCGATTCTACACTAGCCAAGTTTCAGCTTGCTTAAAAAGCTAATTTTCTATTAGAATCCGCGACATGCGACTAATTCAATTCATATTTTTGCTGATTCTTACGGCAGCGGCGAACGTAAGTTACGCTGAAGACACCTCCAGCGACAAATCCCCTAGCTTGTTGGAACAAGCCAGTAATACGGCGCAAGAGGTGTTGATGAGCGCTTTGGCGTTGACCGGTACGCCCTATAAGTTCGGCGGCACTTCGCCAGAAACGGGCTTTGACTGTAGCGGTTTTGTCAGCTATGTGTTCAAGCAAGCCGCCAACTTTACCTTACCACACGGCGCCCTGGCGATTAGTCAAATCGGCCAAAACATTCCTGTAGACCAATTGCAGCCAGGAGACTTGGTGTTTTTTAACACCTTAAAATCCACTTTTTCGCATGTGGGCATCTACATTGGCGATAACCGATTTGTACATGCACCAAGCGCTGGCGGTGGTGTGGGGGTAGTGAATATGAAGGAAGAATACTGGGCGAAACGCTTTACCGGCGCACGCCGCTTGAATGAAAAGCTAGATCAAAAATCTCCTGCGAATTCTAAGGTGTTGCCTTCTTCTCCGCTGCTTGTTGAATCTTCTGCCGAATAAGTGGCAGCGCCGCTTGTGCGGCTTTTTCACCCTCTAAAATTGCTTCATGTTTTTGGGCAAAGTCTGTTGCGCCAATAGTGACTGTATTAGGGCGTATCACCACGTCGGCCTCTTGCAATTCACGACCACTAATCGCTTGCCCCATGATGCTAAAAGTCTGTAACAAAATATCGGTCAAACCCTCAATTTTGCGCGATTTTGGCTTAGCGTTAATGTCCACCGCAATCACCACATCCGCCCCCAACGCCCGTGCTGCGCGCACCGGCACCGGACTGGTCAAGCCGCCATCGACGTAATCACGGCCATTGATATTCACCGGCTGAAACACTCCTGGAATACTGCTAGAAGCACGTACCGCCTGCCCCGTGTTACCCCGAGAAAAAACGACCATTTCGCCGCTCTGTAAATCAGTAGTGATGGCGGCAAACGGCTTACGCAGTTTTTCTATAGGCTTATTTTGCACCGCCTTGTTGATAAAAGCTTGCAGGGCCTCGCCCTTGATAAACCCGCGGTCTGGCACGATCCAATCGCCTACGCTGTCTTCTTCCAGCTTAAACGCTATTTTTTGCAACTCGAAACCAGAATATCCCGCCGCGTAAAGCGCTCCCACCACACTACCGGCACTGGTTCCCACCACCATATCGGGAATAATACCTTGCGCTTCCAACACCTTAATGACACCCACATGGGCAAAACCGCGTACCGCGCCGCCGCCCAACACCAAGGCGATTTTCGGCTTGAGCGCTTTGGGTGCGATGGTTTTTTCTAGAGGGGCGATTTCTTGTGGTGCAATGGGGACGTTCTCCGACACCGGCCTGACTGGCGCTGCGGTACATGCAGTTAGGATAAGCAACATTAGCCACAAACAAATTCTTGTTTTCATCATTCACCAGACACAAATAAAAACAACAGCATAAAGGGGTGGCCGCCAAAGCACCAGATGAACTTATTACAAAAAACACTTGTCAATACAAATGAGAATGAATATCATTAAACAAAATTTACGAGGAACTTAACCAGATGAAACACTTTTTTACCCTGACTTTACTATTGCCTTTGTTAGCTTTTGCGGCCGACGACGAAATCACCATTATCATCAAAAACCATCGCTTTGAACCATCAGAACTCACTGTTCCCGCAGGCAAAAAAATCAAACTGGTCGTTGAAAACAAGGACGCGACACCAGAGGAATTTGAAAGCCATGCGCTGAATCGTGAAAAAGTCATCGCAGGTAATGGCAAAACTACTATCTATATCGGCCCTTTATCTGCGGGTAGCTATCCATTTTATGGCGAGTTTAATGAAGCCACCGCCAAAGGCACAATCACTGCTAAATAACTAGGAGTCACCCATGTTTGGGACCGCCATTATTGTTTTTCGTGAAGTATTAGAGGCCGCCATCATCATCGGCATCGTCGCCGCTGCCACGCGTGATGTGCCGGGGCGTGGTCGCTGGATTAGTAGCGGTTTGCTGCTGGGGTTGCTAGGTTCAGCGCTAGTCGCAAGCTTTACCGGACGCATCTCTGAATTCGCTAGCGGTATGGGACAAGAGCTATTTAACGCCTTGATTTTGGGTGTGGCCGTGCTGATGCTGGCGTGGCACAACATTTGGATGGCCTCGCACGGGGCGGAGTTGGCCGCCAACGCACGTAAAGTTGGCAAAGCGATACACGATGGCGTGAGTACCGCCCCGGTATTGCTGGCGGTCATAGGGATCGCGGTGCTGCGTGAAGGCTCTGAAACCGTGTTGTTTTTGTACGGTATCGCTACCTCCCAGCAAGTGGACGGCTCTACTCTATTGCTGGGCGGCGCTATAGGTGTGGTTGCTGGGACCACGGTGGGTTACACGCTCTACAAAGGCTTGCTGCGTATCCCCCTGCGTTGGTTCTTCTCGGCCACCAGTTTGTTAGTGCTGTTGCTGGCGGCAGGTATGGCCTCGCAAGCCGCGCATTTTCTCATTCAAGCAGACTTGATTCCTGGTTTGGTCACGCCGTTGTGGGATACCTCGGCGGTATTGTCCGAACAATCCATCCTCGGCAGGGTGCTGCACAGCTTAATTGGCTACGACGCAAGCCCAGCAGGAATGCAGCTGGTGTTTTACGTCGCCACATTAGTGACTATCGCCGCTGGCATGAAGCTCGTCAACACAAATAAACCTAATAAATCTCAATTAAAGACTGCTTCATGAAAGCTGTAAAAACTTCTACTTTGACTTTGCTGCTCACCGGTTTCTTCTCTCACACGGCATTGGCAGGCGTGGCTGATTATGTCTATGTTCCCAATGTGGAATACGGTGAAAAAGAAATCGACTTCAAAACCGGCACCGCCAAGCTCGCCAATGGCAAACGCGCGCAAGTTTCAAGCATAGGCGTTGGCTATGGCGTGACCGAATACTGGTTTACCGAGGTGTATTTCAAGCATGAACGCGAAGGCGATGAGGGGCTCTCCATCGGCGAATGGGAAAACAAATTTCAACTGACTGAAACCGGAAAATACCCCGTGGATTTAGGTTTGACGGTGGAAATTGAAGCGCCGCTCAACAAAAATCAGTCATATGAACTTAAGCTGGCCCCCATGCTGCAAACCAATTTTGACAAAATACAACTGAACGGCAACCTCACCTTTGAAAGCACATTTGGCCCAGGCCAAAAACCTATGCAATTGGGCTATCAATGGCAAGCAAAATATCGCTGGAAACCTCAGTTTGAGTTTGGTCTGCAAGGTTTTGGCGACATGGGCAAATGGAACGACTGGAATAACGCAGATGCCCAAGATCATCGTATGGGACCCGCGATTTTCGGCAAGATAGGCCTAGGCGTTAAACAAGCCATCAAGTACAACGCAGCACTGTTGCTTGGCACCAGCGCTGCCGCAGCTAACCGCACATTCCGTATGCAAGTAGAATACGAGTTCTAATGCTTTAATCGTCCTCCCCGAACATGGGGATGATGCATTCTTTCCTTGGCAAACCTGCCATAAATAGCAGAAAATAAACCTTTCTCGGGCTACACTGTCCGATTGATACTTACCACTCACAAGAAAGTTTAATTTTCATGCGCGAAAAATTCCAAAAATCCGGCTTGGTTGCTTTGGGTGCCGTTCTGGGCATCATGCTCAGCCTCAACTTTTCGGCGATTGCTGACAAAGACACCAAAAACCAGTTGCCACTTGACGAGTTGCGCGCGTTTGCCGAAGTGTTTGGCAAAATCAAAAGCGATTATGTTGATCCGGTTGAAGACAAAAAACTCCTGAGCGAGGCCATTAGCGGCATGTTGACTGGGCTGGATCCTCATTCTGCCTATATGGATGCCGATGCTTTCAAAGAACTGCAAGACAGCACCCAAGGCGCTTTTGGCGGTTTAGGTATTGAAGTCGGCATGGAAGACGGGTTAGTGAAGGTGGTTTCACCGATTGAAGACACACCGGCATTTAAGGCAGGGTTGAAATCCGGTGATTTGATCATGAAGCTCGACGACACGCTGGTAAAAGGTTTGACGTTGAACGAAGCAGTGAAAAAAATGCGTGGTGTACCAGATACACCCATCGTGCTGACCGTGTTACGTAAAGGCGAAATCAAACCGCTGGCCTTTACTTTGGTACGCGCCATCATCAAGGTACAAAGTGTTAAATCCAAACTGACCGAGCCGGGTTATGGTTATGTCCGCATCACCCAGTTTCAAGAGCGTACGGTGGAGGACTTAGCCAAAGCGCTGAAAACCATGCATGACCAAAACAATATGCCCTACAAAGGCTTTGTACTGGATTTGCGTAATAACCCCGGCGGCTTGCTGGATGCGGCAGTAGGGGTATCAGCAGCATTTTTACCTAAAAATGACTTAGTAGTTTATACCGAAGGTCGCACGGCCGATGCTAAACGCCGCTTGCTTGCGGTTCCCAAAGAATACAACCGTGAATCCAAAGACCCGCTGGCTGGCTTGCCTGATGATATCAAAACCATGCCTATGGTAGTGTTGGTGAATGGCGGCTCGGCATCGGCCTCCGAGATTGTGTCTGGTGCACTGCAAGACCATGGCCGCGCGGTGATTCTGGGTACGCAGACTTTCGGTAAAGGGTCGGTACAAACCATATTACCAATGAACAACGGCGCAGGTATCAAGCTCACCACCGCACGTTATTTCACGCCTAACGGTCGCTCGATTCAAGCAAAAGGCATAGTGCCAGATATTATTGTGGAAGATCCGGCAGACCAAGGTTTTGGCTTGCGCGAGGCCGACTTGAGCCGCCACTTGGCTAACCCTAAAGAAGCCGAGACCGCAGAAGATAAAACGCCTGCCAACAAGAGCGCTGCACCAGAGAAAGAAACGCAAAAAGCCGAGCGGCAAGTGCCTTTTGAGCCTGCCACAAAAACTGACTACCAGTTCACTCAAGCGATGAACTTGCTTAAAGGTTTGCAGATTCTGCACAAAAAATAAGCATGGTGGCGGCGCTTGACCTCTTGACCGAAACCGGACGATGCGTGGCTTGTGGCTTATGCCTACCGTATTGTCCGACCTATCATAAAACCCAGTCTGAAGCAGATTCCCCGCGCGGTCGCATCTTGCTCACGCAAGCTGTGTTGCAAGGTGCAATCCCACTGAACGAGCGCTACATGGCGCACATGGATTTGTGTCTGACTTGCCGCGCTTGTGAGCGCGCTTGCCCCAACCATGTGGAATATGGCGTAATCGCCGATGGTGCTCGGGCGATGATACGCGCACAACGTTCGGCAAGTCTCGCCCATAAGCTGGCTATGATGTTAGTGGCAAGTCCTACATTGCTAAAAGTTGCAGGTTTTAGCTTAAGACTGGCGAATCTGCTACAACTGCAAAAAATCATCCCGCGTCTCCCCGCAACTCCCAAGCAACGGCGCTGGCAGCCAGTGTATCCCGCAACCAATGTACGCGGCGAGGTGAGCTTATTTTTGGGCTGTGCCAGCAACGTGCTGGATGGTGATACGCTCGCCGCTAGTGTGTACGTGCTGAATCGTTTGGGTTACACCGTACATATTCCGCCCACCCAAACCTGTTGCGGCGGCTTGCACCAACAAGCTGGAGATAGCGCGAGTGATATGGATGCACGTAATCAATTGGCATTTGCTGACAACATGCCCGTGCTAGCGATTGCCAGCGGTTGTGGGGCGCGATTGCTGGATTTGATGCCCGATAAATTTCAGGATATTTCGGCATTTTTAGCGGAAGCGGAAGGCTGGGATGACATAGTATTTGCTCCCCTCAAGGCCAAAATAGCAGTGCATGAGCCATGCTCTTTACGCAATATGCTAAAGTCTGAAACCAGTGCTTACTCGCTGCTCAAGCGAATACCACAAGCCGATGTGGCGTCACTGCCGGGGAATGCTCAATGCTGTGGCGGAGCAGGGGCGTATATGTTGACGCAACCGGCAATGGCGCAAAAATTACGCGATGATAAAATTTCACAGGTACAAAAAACTGCACCAGATTACTTAGCCACTTCTAATATCGGCTGTAACTTGCACCTAGCTGATGGAGATGAGCTGAAACAGGTGAAAATTGTGCATCCTGTGCTGCTCATTGCACAACAAATGGGGTTTACAGCGTGATAGACCAACTGATTAGTGAATTCGACAAAGGCCTGCGTGCGTTGTTGGCACCGGCTTACTCTAACCGTCCACATCCAAAAAATGAAACTGACACGCCCATGTCTGATGCAGAAAAACGCCATGCTGCAGCACTGATGCGTGTCAATCACACCGGTGAAGTGTGCGCCCAAGCGCTTTACAATGGTCAGGCCTTGACCGCTCACAACGCCAGCACTGTGGCCGCATTGCAACACGCAGCACAAGAAGAAACCGAACATCTTGCTTGGTGCGAAAAGCGCATCCATGAACTTGGCGGGCGCAAAAGTTTGCTTAATCCCTTGTGGTACGCCGGATCGTTTGCGCTAGGCGCGTTAGCCGGAGCGATAGGCGACAAGTGGAGTTTAGGGTTTCTGGCCGAAACTGAACATCAGGTGGGAAAGCACTTACAAAGCCATTTGGATAAGCTACCAGCACAAGACACGCAAAGCCGCGCCATTGTGGCGCAGATGCAGCAAGACGAGACGCAACATGCGGTGACCGCCATAGAACAAGGTGCCGCAATTTTGCCGGTGCCAGTGCAATTGGCGATGCGGCTCAGTTCTAAACTCATGACCACCGTCACATACCATCTATGAAATTCGCTGAAATTCTAGCTACGCTAGAAGCCACAGACCACCTTCAAACCCTCACGCTGACCGACGCCGATGGCCACGTTGAAATCATAGAAAACAAACCAGGCAGCCAAGGCTCGGTGAAGGTCTATCATCATTTATGGAAAAAACACGGCAGCATTAACCCAGAAGCCGCCAAAGAAGGTTTGAAACTCTACGCCGAACACAGTGAAGACGCACTGGCTAATCCGGGCAAACACCCGAATATAGATAGTCTGCTGAAAGTGTTGGAAACCGGCACTGAATTGTCCGTAAAACCCAGCTAATCAGAAGACCGCAGTTCAAAATCATGGGTAATCGCCACGCTCTTACCCAACATTATCGAAGCCGAACAGTATTTCTCAGCCGATAGCTTAACCGCGCGTTCTACTTGAGCAGGGTTCAAATCTTTACCCGTCACCACAAAATGCACATGAATCTTGGTGAACACCTTAGGCACTTCGTCAGCACGCTCTGCTTCCATTTCCGCCACGCAATCCATCACGTTTTGCCGCGATTTTTTGAGGATGGTCACCACGTCAAACGAAGTACAAGCGCCCATGCCGATGAGCAGCATTTCCATCGGGCGCATGCCCAAGTTACGGCCACCCGCTTCCGGCGCACCATCCAATACCACAGCGTGGCCGGTCTCGGATTCGCCCATGAAGCAGACGTTTTCAACCCATTTGATGCGTGCTTTCATTATTTGACGTCTAGCAATTCCACATCAAACACCAAAATAGCATTCGGCGGAATCACGCCACCTGCGCCGCGAGCGCCATAGCCAAGATCAGCCGGGATCACCAATCGGCGCGTGCCGCCAACTTTCATCCCCGCCACCCCTTCATCCCAGCCGCGAAT
>JANYIK010000078.1 GCA_025362115.1 Methylophilaceae bacterium | reverse complement strand
CCACGCCCTTGCAACACGTTAAACACTCCATCTGGCAAGCCAGCTTCGGTATAGATTTCGGCTAACTTCATAACTGAAAGTGGCGTGACTTCGCTGGGTTTGAATATCATGGCATTGCCTGCCGCCAATGCAGGTGCGGATTTCCACAACGCGATTTGAATCGGGTAATTCCACGCACCTATGCCGGCAACCACGCCTAGCGGCTCACGACGTGTGTAGACAAAAGCACTTTCGCGCAAAGGGATTTGCTGCCCTTCCAGCGCTGGCACCAGCCCCGCATAATATTCAAGTACATCAGCACCGGTGACGATGTCCACAAAACGCGTTTCAGAAATGGGTTTACCAGTATCCAGCGTTTCCAACTCAGCCAACTCGTCATTGCGTTCACGTAAAATCTGCACAGCACGGCGCAAGATGCGAGAACGCTGCATAGCCGTCATCGCTGCCCAAACTTTTTGACCTTGTTGTGCGCTATTTACGGCTAAATCAACGTCAGCCTTAGCGGCAACCTGTATCTCGGCCAAAATCTCGCCATTACTGGGGTTGATGGATTGAAAGGTTTGTCCACTGGTAGCATCAACCCTACGGCCACCGATATAAAGCTGCTGCAAGTCAAAACGTAGCAATGGGTCTCTCCAAATGATCAGTACATACGCAATAGTAAAAGCCTTGCAGTATCAACACATACTGATTACGACTTAAGTTTAGGCAAAACCGACTCCCTATATCAAGATGATTTTCGGGGCAGCTAATCCCAGACAAAAAAATAGGCACCGAAGCGCCCATTTTTCAATCATATAATGACTTATTACCAAGTGCGTTTGAGGTAAAACCAAACTTTTTCTTTGTTGAGATCTCTACCGCTTGCTGAAACAAAATAACCTTCATTCTTAACACTAAACGTATTAGTGTATGTCAAACCAGCGTTAAATCCTTCAACTGACGAACCGCCCATACCTGGTATCGCAAAATCTTTATTGATGCCAATCGCATAGTCGCCTTCGGAACCATCAAAACCACCACCTAGGTCACCAGTACTTTGATAACCTACTTTCGCCATACCATTCAAACCACCGAAAGGCAAAGGCGCATTGACTTTGAACTCATGGTAATCCGCACCATCAGTATCTCCGCCAGTATTGGTCTTAGAGCCGTAGTAATCAGTAAGCACTCTGAAGTAAGTATAGGTGAACCATTTATAGGACAGTGCTATAGAAGCTTCAAATGAGTCATATCTTTGTTGTGAACCATCAGCCGCAGCAAGTTTTCTACCTTCTGGATAGAAGTAATAATTACCTAACAGGTTGATGCCGAATCCATTGTCAAAGGTCTTTGCGAAACCACCGTACCAGTCGGTCTCCAAATGGTTACCTGCCGTAGTGCCAGCCGCATTTTTACCATAAGAATAAGGATCCAAGTTAGACCACCAAGTACCTAAGTAAAAACCAGTACTATGCGCGAAGTCAATACCACCTTGCACTGCTGGATGACCAGTGTAGTCAACACCACGGAACATGTAGTTGCTGTACAAGCCAGCGTTAAAAGTGAGCGTATAAGGAGGAGCCTCAGCAGCCGGAGCGGCAGCAGCTGGAGCAGCAGCATCAGCTGGCACAGCCATTTCATCAGCAAAAGTCGAATAGGAAGTGGTCATTGCTGCACTCAGCAAGCCAGCTAGTATCAGGGATTTCTTGATATTCATTCTTAAAACTCCATTAAGTAAGGGTTAATGCGGATTAAAAAACCAAAAGTTTACAAACTAAATATATCTCAAATTAAGCACCCGCGCTATCTGACACTCTATCAAACCAGACATTTAATTCTAAAACGTATCACTTTGTTGCACAAAAACAACAGGGCTGTCTTAACATCGCCTGCAAGTTTTTACAAAAAATAACCAGCAAGAACCATACCAACCCAATGCCTCGCTGAACATAAAACGAAAGCGGGCATGCTTAAGCTGCTTATAAAAGTACATTATGTTGTTTAAGAACAAATAATTATGGGGGGATTTATCGCTAAAAGCGGATCCTGTCAGAATGAAAACATGTTGCTTTGAGCATCTTGCATCACGACCTCTTTGCACCGCTCTGGCGATTTACTGCACCAATCGCCCCATTCTGGAACATCAAATCAGCGATGCCACTAACCTAATGTCCGAACAACTTATCCAGCGCCCCCGCCGCCTTCACTCCCAAGGCAGTACCCGCTGGCCCTAGCACTGCCGTGCCAGCTATCGCACCTATCAGCGCGGCTTTAGTCGGTTTAACCGAAGGGTTGTCTATCGTCCCGGAAAGCTCTAATGGCACTGCAACCAAGGAAAGACTTTGCTTAAGGGCGGCCTCTATCTTGCCGGAGAGCTTTTTGTCGGGTGTCACCTTGACCTCCCCAGTCGCTTCCAACAACCCAGAAGAAACTTTAACCTGGTGTAGCTCTAACTGCTTTCCGCGCATTCTCAGCACACCAGAAAGCTCGTCAAACTGCGTCTCACCACCGCTTTGTCCTTGTTTTATCAGCAAGCTCGCCGCCTTGACCAAGTCCAACCCGTGCAATACTCCTTTTGCGACACTGAATTGGTAATCCAGACTCAGCGCATCTGCCAGACGCTCAACATCTTTGCTTTGACTGGAAAAGCCGCCTTCACCGGAAAGCCGCCCAGTAAGCTTCACTGGTTTTCCCAACGCCTTAGCTGCGTCTGCCATCTCTATGGCTTGCGTATTGAATTTTCCCTGTAAATGCCAATCCTTGCGCCAGTCAAGGCTAGCAGCAAGCCTTAGCTTGCCGCGATAAAGTTCTGCATTAAAATTGGATACTTGCAGCGCTTGTTCCTTATAGCTGATGTCAGATTCCAGCGTATCAAATACTACCGGCATAGCTATTGGCGGCATCCAATGTCGGGCGCTGACGTGTGCAGCATAACCAGCATCCTTAGGTACCGCATCCACCTTGAGTTTTCCGTCAGCGCTTTTGATGGAAGCTTGCACCAACTTGCCAGAGTCAGACATGTCAATTTCTGCATTCAACACTGGCAGATTCAAGTTCTGCCGTTCCAGTTTAGCCTTTGTGACCTCAATGTGTCGCACTACAACAGTAGTCTCGTCACTCAGCTTGATGTTCTGAATAATCTCTAGTGCGGCTTGTTTCAGCACTGGCTGATGAATTTCAAGTCGGGAAATCACGCGTACCTTGTCAAACAACGTGGCAACGTCCAACACCGCAGCGACATTCGCCACCGTTATCTCGGTATTGCCACCCACCACAATTCCGTCCATATTGGCGCGCGGGCTAGGCAGCAAGGCAATATGCAACGATTGAATCCTGACCGGAACCCCCAGTTTAGCGCTCGCCACCTGCTCAATCTGATGCCGGTATGTTTGCATCGGGATAAGGAACGGTACCAACAGCAGCAAAGTCAACAATGCCAGTGCAATCCATCCAATAAGCTTCATTTTCATAGTAAATATGCGCCTTCTCAGGTTGACCAAAAGGTCGTGAATCATTATTATTGCGCCTTCCTGAATTCCTCGATAGCTCAGTCGGTAGAGCAACGGACTGTTAATCCGTGTGTCCCTGGTTCGAGCCCAGGTCGAGGAGCCAAACAAAAAGGCCAGCGATATCGCTGGCCTTTTCTTTTTTTGTTATTTAAATCAACCGTGCTTGTAGTGCTTACGCAGCGGCTTGACCACTTCCCATTGGCTATCCATGCCTTGAGGGAATACTACCAGATCACCCGGGACGATACGCACTGCCTCGCCACCCTTAGGCGTGACCAAAATTTCACCTTCTAGCACATAAGCGGTTTCTTTCATGCCGAAATCCAGCGGAAACTTGGAGATTTCTTTTTCCCATATTGACCAACTGGCAACGCCGAGCTCTTTCAGGCGCGCTTCGCTAGGGTTATGTTCGATTGTGATTTGACTCATGCTGATTCCTATAAAAATTGCTCAAATTTGAGGGAGGCAGATTTTAACATCATATGGCCTAGCATTTATATGGCGATACGCTTACCTTCTGCAGATGCTTTTAACGCTGCGCCGATGGCACGACAATTGGCCTTGGCATCCTCAAAACTCAACAACGGCGCTTTACCATTCAGCACACAATCGCTGAAATGCTCGATTTCGAGGTTGAAGTGGTTGGCTGCCGGATAACGCTCCTCGCATTGTTGCCCGGCTTCCGTCCACCAAGTAATTACTGGCACATCGCCAGGAAGTTGCCATGCGGCGTTGCACTTGACCCAACCCTTGGTTCCGATAATCTCGTATTCTGACTTGCGTGAGCGTTCAAAACTGATGTCGAAATGGCCTAATTTACCTGCTCCGAAATCAAATACACCGCTCATCACGCTATCTGCCCCGCTTTCGACATACTTGGCAGTAGCAACAACGGATTTTGGTTCTGCACCAAAGCACCAGCGCATGGAATGAATGGCGTACGGACCAATGTCCCACATCGCACCACCGCCCATGTCGGCGTCGTTGGCCAAGCGGTACATGCGCGCCGGACGCATCATGAAGGAATAACTGGCGCGTACAGCACGTACTTCACCTATCAGGCCGGAGTCCACAATTTCCTTGATACGAGCATGTTGCGGATGGAAGCGGTACATAAAACCCTCCATCACCGTGACTTTGTGTTGCTCGGCGGCGATCTCAATGGCTTCGATGTCTGTAACACTCAGCGCCATGGGTTTCTCTATCAACACGTGTTTACCACTTTGGATGGCCTTGAGCGCCCATTCCGCGTGTTCGTGGTTAGCCATGGGCAAGTACACGGCTTGTATGCTAACGTCGTTCAGCAACGCATTTAAGTCATCGTGACATTGGATGTTGGGGTAGCAAGGCGCATATTTGGCCAATGTTTCAGCCGCGGCCCCAGCACGACGACTGGCGATGGCAACCAGCTCGGAATTAGGCGCTTCCAAAATCGCCGGCAACAATCGCTCATTCACCCGCGCCGCGCCTAAAATTCCCCAACGAAGTTTTGTGTTACTCATATCTAGTTTCCTTTTGACTTTCAAGCGTGCTTATGCAATTCTTTCTCCCATTCTAAACCAAACATCAAGGAGACCACCATGACCATACAAGCAGGCCAAATGTTACCCGCAGGCACACTCTACGAAAGCACTGAGTTCGATTCCACCACCAGCTGCCCGCTCAAACCACAAGCACTTGCCGTTGCCGATTTGGTAAAAGGAAAAAAGATTGTGATTTTCGGCTTGCCCGGCGCGTTCACACCACTATGCTCAGCTCAACATGTGCCTGGCTACATCGCTAACTACGATAAACTCAAAGCTAAAGGCGTGGATGAAATCTGGTGTATGGCCGTCAACGATGGTTTTGTGATGGCTGAATGGGGTCGCCATCTCAAGGCTACCGGCAAAGTTCGCATGATGGCTGACGGCAGTGCCGCTTACGCCAAGGAATTAGGTTTGGAAATGGACTTGATTGCCAAAGGCATGGGCATGCGCTGCCAACGTTTTGCCATGATCGTGAACAATGGCAAGGTGGAACACATCGCAGTGGAGACCGGCGGATTTGAGGTTTCTAACGCGGAGTCTATTCTGGCTAAACTGTAAGAAGCAAATATGAATTGAAAAAAGCCTGCATTGCAGGCTTTTTTCTTATGCTGCAAGTTGTATCGGAATAACTTTATTCACGCGCCGCAGTTTTCCGCCTTCAGCATAGTTGGCCTGTACATAATCTTCCACAATCGCCTGAAACTCCTCGGCAATTGCATCGCCCTTCAAAGTCACCGTCTTTGCGCCATCCACAAACACTGGCGCCACCGGCACTTCGCCCGTACCTGGCAGGCTGATACCAATATTAGCGAGCTTTGATTCGCCCGGACCATTCACCACGCAACCCATTACCGCCACGCTCATGGTCTCAACCCCAGGATATTTCTTAGCCCAAACCGGCATTTGCTCACGCAGATAACTCTGTATCTTCTGCGCCAGCTCTTGGAAGAAAGTAGAAGTCGTGCGACCGCAGCCCGGACAAGCGGTAACCAAGGGCGTGAATGAACGTATCCCCATGGTTTGCAGCAGCTCTTGCGCGACGATAACTTCTTTGGTGCGTGACTCTCCGGGCTCTGGTGTGAGAGAAATGCGAATGGTATCACCTATGCCTTCGTGCAACAGCACGGCCAGTGCAGCGCTAGAAGCGACGATTCCCTTGGACCCCATGCCCGCCTCGGTCAAACCCAAATGCAACGGATAGGTGCAGCGCTGCGCCAGTTCGCGGTAAACCAAAATCAAATCCTGCACATTACTGACCTTGCAGGAAATAGTAATGCGATTGGAGGATAAGCCCAACGCTTCAGCCTGCGCAGCGCTTTCCAAAGCCGATTGCATCAAGGCCTCGCGCATCAGGGCTTCGGCAGACAACGGCTCGGATTTTTTGCCATTTTCGTCCATCATACGTGCCATCTTGGCCTGATCCAAACTGCCCCAATTAACGCCAATACGGATAGGTTTGTTGTAGCGAATAGCAGTTTCTATCATGGAAGCAAACTGCTCGTCACGCTTGGAGCCTTTGCCCACATTGCCTGGATTGATGCGGTATTTTGCCAACGCCTTCGCGCAGCCTGGGTACTGAGCCAACAACTTGTGGCCGTTGTAATGAAAGTCGCCTATCAGCGGCACATTACAGCCCATCGCGTCCAGTTTTTGGCGAATAAGCCCTACTTGTGCGGCAGCCTCTGGGGAATTGACGGTGATACGTACCAACTCTGACCCTGCTTGCCACAACTCATAGACCTGTTGCACTGTGGAATCGGCATCAGCGGTATCGGTATTGGTCATAGACTGCACCACCACTGGCGCACCGCCACCTATCGTCACATGGTCAACGACCATAGCTTGAGACTGGCGGCGAGGGAAAGAAGAAAACTGTGTCGTAGTCATGTGTTATTCCAACGTAAATCTAGCCACATTGGCCTTAGTATAGGGGGAAATATCGAACGGTTTGCCCTTGTAGTAAAGCAACACACCCACCGCGTTGCCGACCACAACATTATAGGGGGGCACGCCACTGGCAAAATCCTCGGTATCCGCTGGCTTAGTCTTGTTGAATATCTCCTTACCTGTGCTGTCAGTGACGTTCACCCAGGTCTGCTCTGAGAATGTCATGCGAATATCACCATTGGATGTAACTGTTTCCGTCCGCACCGGTGTAGCTACCGGTACAGGGTCTGGCACTACCGCAGGCATTTGTACTATAGGCTCTAAGGCTGGTGGTGGCTTGGTTTCTTGTGCCTTAACTACAGGTTTAGTCACAGCCACCGGAACAGCCGGCTTCCTCTCACGCCAATCCTGATAAGCCCACCAAGAGATTCCTCCTACCATCACCAATACCGAAGCCAATAAATACTTCAACATGGTTCTGCGCGAGTTATTCACAATGGCGATATTTTCTGATTGCAGACGTATCGCAACGCTCGCGCCATCCTCCGGCTGCATGGCTTTATAAGCTGCAACCAAGGGTTCTACAGGGATTTTCAGCAAACGCGCATAGTTGCGGATGAAGCCGCGCACAAAAGTTGGGGAAGACAGCACCGTCAAATTGTCTTCTTCGAGTGCCTTGATTTGGTGTGCGCTCATCCGCAACTGCTGACTGGCTTCTTCTACACTCAGCCCAGCACTCTCTCGAGCCGCACGCAGAACTCCTCCTAATGCTGACGCTAGTGAGGTGGTCTCGCTGTCTGGGATATCATCATCCATAAAGTGATTTATATCACAGCTTGGTGCTGCCTGTGATGTATCAGCACCCGCTTTTCAACACGCCGTGTTTTATCTTGCACTTGCCCCGCCAGTTGGCCGCAGGCGGCATCAATATCGTCACCACGAGTTTTACGGGTAGTGACAATGTGTCCGGCCTGCATCAGCACGTCTCTAAAACGGCGGATGTTGTCAGAGCGAGAGGTACGGTAGCCGCTGTCGGGGAAGGGGTTGAACGGAATAAGGTTGAATTTGCAGGGCACGTCCTGCACCAACGCCAGAAGCTCCTGTGCGTGCAGCGGCTTGTCGTTCACGCCGTCTAGCATCACGTATTCAAAAGTCACAAAATCGCGTGGAGCTTTTTCTAAATAGCGCTGGCATGCAGCCATGAGTTCTTTTAGCGGATATTTTTGGTTGATAGGTACGATTTCATCACGTAGCTTATCGTTAGGCGCATGCAGACTTACTGCCAGCGCCACCGGACATTCGTCACGCAATCTATCCATCGCCGGCACCAAGCCGGAAGTCGAAACCGTCACACGGCGACGCGAAAGGCCATAAGCCGAATCATCCAACATAATATTGAGCGCGGTCACCACATTATCGAAGTTGGCCAGCGGCTCGCCCATACCCATCATTACGACGTTACTGATGATGCGATCCCCTTTGGGGTCGCGTCCGAGTGCTTTGTTAGCCACCCACAACTGGCCGATGATTTCGGCGACGGTCAGATTACGATTGAATCCCTGACGACCCGTAGAACAGAAAGTACATTCCAGCGCACAGCCCACTTGCGACGAAACACACAGTGTGCCACGCTCGTCTTCAGGAATAAACACGGTTTCTATACCATTACCACCACCGGCCTCTATCAACCACTTACGTGTGCCGTCGTCAGAAATTTGTTCTAATTTAACTTCGGGCGGACGAATCTCAGTAGTCGCCGCCAGTTTTTCGCGGAGCGGCTTGGCGATGTCGGTCATCTGCTCGAAATCATGCACACCGAAATGATGCATCCAACGTAACAGCTGCTTGGCACGGAATGGCTTCTCGCCTTGCTCAACAAAGAAATGTGCGAGTTTGGGTTGATCGAAATCGAGCAGATTGACTGGCATTAAGAATTATTTGCCGAAGAAATAGGAAATTTCAATCGCGGCATTTTCCGCAGAATCAGAACCATGTACCGCATTGGCATCAATGCTTTCGGCAAAATCGGCACGGATGGTACCCGCAGCCGCTTCTTTGGGGTTGGTAGCTCCCATCAGTTCGCGGTTCTTGGCCACTGCGTTTTCGCCTTCCAGCGCCTGAATCATCACTGGGCCTGAGATCATAAACTTGACCAGATCCT
>JANYIK010000076.1 GCA_025362115.1 Methylophilaceae bacterium | reverse complement strand
GCCGGAATGACAATATAAAAACCAAAAATCACGATGCCAGAAAGCCTCTCCTCCTCTCAGCGCACCACCAGTATCGTCGCGCTCAATGCCGTATCCGTACTCTCACAAATCGGCCAGTACGGGATAGGCACGACATTGCTGCCGATCGCGCTTGAAGTACGGGGCGCATCTCCGCAACTCATAGGCATCACCTCCTCCGCGCTGTGGGTGGGGATGCTGGCGGGTCTTTTGGTGGCTGGGCAACTTACCCGCTGGCTGGGCTATCGCATGACGGTACTGGCAGGCCTGGCAATAAGTTCCATCAGCTTTGCAGCGATTCCCATTCTGAACTGGAATTGGTGGTCATTCCCCGCTGCCGTGATAGGTTTTGGGCTGGGCTTGCGCTGGATCGCCAATGAAACCTGGCTATACCGGCTTGCGCCAGCCAATGCACGTGGACGTATTGTCGGCATCCATGAAACCTTGATTGGCGTCGCCGCAGTGGCTGGCCCACTCATCATCGTCGCACTCGGCGCTATCAAACCCACTGCATTCTGGCTCTCAGCCGCTGTCGTCAGCATGGCCGCGATCCCGCTCTTTTTAGCGGTCACGCTACCCGCTGTGGACAAAGCCGCTAATGAGCAACATTCAAGAGTCTCAAAATCAAACTTCTCATTGAGTAAAAGTAAACTTGGAATTCACCAAAAACTAATCTACTGGATGGGGTTTGGTGCATTGATTGCAGGACTTGGAGGAGTGGTCGAAGGCAGTTTGTTAGCGCTGCTGCCTGTTTACAGCACTCATGCTGGTTTCACTAGCACAGACAGTGCATGGCTGTTTACCATCCTGGGTGTAGGGGCTATGGTCTGCCAGTTCCCGATCGGTTGGCTGGCAGACCATAAGGGGGTTCTGTGGACATCTAAGCTATGCGCCCTGTTCGCAGCTTTATCGGTATTACTGGCTTTGGGTTATGACACCACTTTGCAAGCCTTGGCGTTTTCCATGTTCATTCTGGGTGGCGCCACAGCGGGTTTGTTGACACTGGGTCTGGTGTGGGCAACACAGCATAGTGTCGGCGCTGAATTAACCAGCCGCGTCAGGCAGGTTTCCATTATTTACACCCTGTTTTCCGCAGCAGGGCCGGTTTTAGCAGGTTTTATCGTCAGCCACATCGGTATTAGCAGCCTGTTCTGGCAGCAACTAGCTGTAACATTGGTGCTTGCGGTGGTATTGCTCAAACACTCTCCCGACGACTGAGTTTCTGGGCATGGAATCAAGGCCAGGTGAGGTTACGCTTGTATTCCCAATCGCTCACAGAACGACAGTAATCAATCCATTCCGGTTTTTTGATGGCCAAATATTCGGCCACATAATCATCACCCATGGCATTCGCTAACACCTTATCTTTGCTCAACGCATTGAGTGCTTCGCCCAAGGTTTGCGGCAATGCCTGCACGCCGCGTTCCACAAATTCGGCATCCTCCCATTCATAGACATCTTCATCAATAGGTGCAGGTGGCGCAAGTTGCTTATCTACACCATCCAGCATGGCAGCGATAGTAGAGGCCAGTACCGCATAGATGTTGCTGCTACCGTCTGACAAGCGAAATTCAAGCCGACCGGCTACAACACGTGCCACGGTGGTGCGATTATTGTTACCCCAAGCAATATGTGCCGGTGCCCAGGTAGTGCCAGACAGCGAACGCCCTATCACCAGACGTTTATAGGAATTGACCGTTGGGGTGTGAAATGCCGCTAATGCAGGACTATGCGCCAGCATACCGGCGATACATTGATGCCCGATTTGCGATAAACCATGTGAGTCTGATTTGTCCGCCATCACCGCCTTACCTGACACATCGGTGAGCGACAAATGCAGATGCAAACCACTGCCCGGCCTGTCCGGGAAAGGTTTAGGCATCAGGGTGAAGGTCAGGCCGGATTCTTCGGCGATGTAATCTGCTGCCATCTTGAACAGGATAAAGCGATCCGCCGCCGTTAAGGCATCGCTGTAGTGATAGTTGAGCTCATACTGCCCGCTGGCATCTTCGTGGTCGATCTGGAATACGTCGAAACCGCATTCGGTGAGACCTGTTTCCAGTTTGTGCAATACGCCACTCACTCTTGCCAGCGCCTTGAGGTCATAGGATGGCTTATCTAGCGTATCAGCCTCATCGCAAGCCACCGGCCGGCCATTCTCATCCGTCGTCACCAGAAAGAATTCTGGTTCTATGCCCACATTCAGCGTCCAGCCACGTTCTGCAAGCCTTGCAACCTGACGTTTCAATACACGTCTGGAACAGTTATCGAATGGTTCATCATGCACCACACCATCACACACGATACGGGCATATCCCGGCATCCAAGGCAGCGGCTGTATGGTGGCCAGTTCACCCTGACCGTAATATTCCGAGCGTGGTCCACTGCGTGGCAATCCCGTGCCCCATATGGATGGTCCGGCAAAACCAACACCGGGGGCAATGATGTCATCCAGATGCGCCAGCGGGATATATTTACCCTTGGCAGAACCATGAATATCAACGAATTGGGCGATAACGGTGTGCACGCCAGCAGCAGCAAGACGCGCCTTTACGCTTTCAACTGTTTCAGGTTGTTTTGTAGCCATATTCATGATGGTTTCCCTTAGGCCTTGGCCAGTGCGCGATCGATAATATCGAGCGCTTCATCAAACACTGCGTCTTCAGTGGTCAGTGGATACAGAAAACGGATGGCATTGGTATAAATGCCGCAAGTAAGGAGTATCAAGCCCTCTTCCAGCGCAGCTTGCTGCACACGTTTGCAGATTTCTGTGGAAGGTTCGCCAGTCTCGGGATCATAGAATTCGACAGCAATCATCGAACCCAGACCTCGCACATCTTTCAGCGCAGGCGTTTTGGCTTGAGCGATCTTAAGTCTTTTGGTGAGTTTTTCGCCTAAATAATTGGAACGCGCGACCAATTGCTCTTCTTCAATAATATCCAATACGGCATGTGCCGCCGCAATCGCGAGTGGGTTGCCTGCATATGTTCCGCCCAATCCACCGGGTACTGGGCCATCCATCACTTCCGCTTTACCACTCACGGCAGACAATGTAGTCCCGCCCGCTAAACTCTTAGCCATGGTGATGATGTCTGGCAGCACGTCGTAATGTTCCGCAGCAAACATTTTCCCGGTACGACCAAATCCAGTTTGGATTTCGTCATAAATCAACAACATGCCGTGCTCATCACATAAAACACGTAATGCGCGCATCAACTCTGGTGGCGTGACATAAAAACCGCCTTCGCCCTGCACTGGTTCAATGATGATCGCAGCGACACGCCTGGGATCAATATCGGCTTTGAATAACAAATGCAGCGCATCCATCGCATCTGCAACACTTACCCCGTGCAGATCAACAGGAAACGGCACATGGTATATCTCGGAAGGGAATGGCCCGAAACCGATTTTGTAAGGCACTACCTTGCCCGTGAGCGCACAGCCCATCATGGTGCGCCCGTGAAAAGCGCCAGAAAAAGCGATCACTCCAGGTCTGTTCGTATAGGCACGGGCGATTTTGACCGCATTTTCTACCGCTTCAGCACCACTGGAGAAAAATGCGGTCTTCTTTGGGTAATTACCCGGCGTCAGCGCATTAATGCGCTCAGCCAAGGTCACGTAACTTTCATACGGCAACACTTGGTAACAGGTATGCGTAAAACGCTCCAGTTGCGCTTGCACAGCGGCTACCAATTTGGGGTGACGATGCCCGGTATTCAATACTGCGATGCCACCGGCAAAATCAATGTAGCGCCGACCTTCCACATCCCACACCTCCGCATTCAGCGCGCGCTCGATAAAGAAGCTGGCCATCACGCCAATGCCACGCGGAGTTGAGGCTAGACGGCGCTCGTGTAAGGATTTATTACTGATCACTTTATCACTCATTGTATTCATGTAAAATCTCTCAATAATTCAATATTTATTTGTTTAATATCAATTTAATTTAATCTTATCCAGGTAGTTTTTAGTTCTGTATATTTTTCCAATGCGTGTAAGGACTTATCGCGCCCATTACCACTTTGCTTATAGCCTCCAAACGGCACGGTGATATCATCCTCGTCGTAACTGTTCACATGTACAGTCCCCGCTCGTAATGCCCGCGCTACCAGATGTGCACGGTTAATATCTCGCGTCCAAACCGCTGCGGCCAAGCCATATAGCGTGTCGTTGGCTATGCGTATGGCTTCTTCCTGCGTATCAAAGGTGATGATAGAGAGCACCGGACCGAATATTTCCTCACTGGCAATAGTCATATCGTTGGTCACTTCATCAAATACCGTTGGATTGACATAAAAACCACCCGTCTCGCTACGTGCCCGCTCACCGCCAGCACACAGTTTTGCGCCCTGCTGTTTGCCGCTGGCGATATACTTCAAAACGTTCTCCATCTGCCTACAATCCACCATAGCCCCCATCGTGGTGCTAACATCTAAGGGGTCGCCAGGCTGATATTCGGGTAAATGCTGCAACAATTTTTTAACGAACTCATCCTTGATGGAACGCTCGACCAACAAGCGTGAAGGCGCATTACAACTTTCGCCCTGATTGTAGAAAATCGATCCGGCTGACGCGGCGGCGGCTCTATCTATATCAGGACAATCAGCGAACACGATATTGGGAGATTTTCCACCCAGCTCGCACCATGCGCGCTTGAGGTTGCTTTGCCCCGCCATCACTTGTATTTTCTTTCCCACCCCGGTGGAGCCAGTAAAGGCAATGCAATCCACATCCATATGCATTGCAAGCGGCGTGCCCGCATCAGGGCCAAAGCCTGGAACCACGTTCAATACGCCTTTGGGGATACCAGCTTCCAGCGCCAAATCGCCCAAACGCAAAGCGGTCAACGGTGACTTTTCAGAAGGCTTCAGTACCACACTATTGCCGGAAGCCAGTGCTGGCGCTATTTTCCAGCAGGCCATGAGTATCGGGTAATTCCACGGCACGATAGCGCCTACCACGCCTAGAGGTTCACGCGTAATCATCGCCAAGGTATGGTCGGCGGTAGGAGCGATTTCGTCGTAGACTTTATCTATCGCCTCACCAAACCAGCGCAGACTATTGGCAGCGGAATTCACATCCACATTGAGGCTGGCGGTGATGGGCTTTCCCATGTCCAGCGTCTCTAACAGGGCCAACTCCTCTTTATTCTGAATGAGCAAATCGGCAAATCTAATCATGGCCTGCTTGCGCTCACGAGGTGGTAATCCAGCCCAGAGGCGGTCATTAAACGCAGTACGGGCAGCGATGACGGCCAAATCAATATCAGCGGCCTTGCCACTGGCAACGTCGCAAAGTTTGCGGTTATCAATCGGTGAAAAACACTCGAAAGTACTACCATCCTTCGCATGCACACGTTTGCCATCAATCACGGCACGGCCGTCAATCGTGAGATGTTTCGCCCTGTCATGCCAATTAATCACAGAATCTTTCATTGATCCAACCCCGCCATTGCGATGTATTTCAATTCCAAGTATTCATCAATCCCGTGGTGCGAACCTTCACGCCCCAATCCAGATTGTTTAACCCCACCGAAAGGCGCGACTTCGTTCGAGATCATGCCAGTATTTACGCCCACCATGCCATATTCCAGGGCTTCTGCAACACGCCAAATGCGACCAATATCGCGACTATAAAAATAGGATGCCAAACCGAATTCGGTACAGTTAGCCAACTCAATCACTTCGTCGTCCGTTTTGAATCTGAACAGTGGCGCAACAGGACCAAAAGTTTCTTCTTTGAAAATCAGCGCATCTGGGCTGACATCGGCAAGTACCGTGGGCTCAAAGAAAGTGCCACCTAGTGCATGACGCTTACCGCCTTGTACCAGCTTAGCGCCTTTGGCAGCGGCATCCGCAATATGGCTTTCGACTTTTTCAATCGCAGCCTGGTCTATCAATGGCCCTTGCGTCACGCCCTCCTCTGCACCATCTCCAACCTTTAACTGACTGACTTTTAGTGCCAGTTTCTCGGCAAAGGCATCAAACACACCGTCCTGTACAAACAAGCGGTTGGCACAGACGCAAGTTTGGCCTGCATTTCTAAATTTGCTGATCATCGCGCCCTCCACTGCCGCATCCAAATCCGCGTCATCAAACACGATAAACGGTGCGTTGCCGCCGAGTTCTAACGACAGTTTCTTGATGGTGTCGGCGCATTGGCGCATCAAAATCCGCCCGACTTCGGTTGAGCCGGTGAATGAGAGCTTGGTCACTACCGGACTTGCACACAACGCCGCGCCTATTTCGCGGGCATCACCCGTAATCACTTGCAACACGCCCGCCGGAATGCCTGCCTCCTCTGCCAGTACAGCCAAGGCAAAAGCCGACAGCGGAGTTTGCTCGGCAGGTTTGACGATCATGGTGCAACCCGCAGCTAATGCAGGCGCGACTTTGCGGGCAATCATGGCGATGGGGAAATTCCACGGCGTAATCGCGGCGGTGACCCCTATGGGTTGTTTAATCACCAGCAAGCGGCGATCGGTCATGGGAGCTGGAATGGTCTCGCCGTAAACGCGCTTGGCCTCTTCGGCAAACCACTCGATGAAGCTTGCACCATAGGCAACCTCGCCACGCGCTTCACTCAAAGGTTTACCTTGTTCGGCGGTGAGAATTTTCGCCAAGTCTTCGGTATTGGCGACGATTAGGTCAAACCAGCGTTTGAGCATGGCGGCGCGGGCTTTGGCGGTGAGGTTCTTCCACGATTGTTGCGCAACCTGGCTCGCGGCAATGGCGCGCTCAGTCTCAGCGCGTCCCATACGCGGCACTTGGGCGATAGTTTCACCGTTGGCGGGGTTGGTGATAGCGAAAGTAGCGCCTGAATCGGCAGGCTGCCACTGGCCTGCAAGCAGGCATGAGGCTTGTTTTAGCAAGACTGGCTTGCTGAGTTTAAGTGACATTGAAACTCCTCTGGTGCTGCTTATCGTTTTTTTGACTGCTTTGGTGCTTACTAGAAGCGCCACCCCTCATCCCAGCGGGGAGAGGAGTTATGAGTTTATTGATTACTATCGCTATACGCCTGCGCCACCTCTAACTTACGTTTGCGCTCAGCTCTTGATTGATAGAAGCTGGAGACAATCACTGCAATGCTGACCACGGTAATGGTCACGGTGGCTACGGCATTAATGGTGGGGTTTAAGCCTAATCTGGCACGCGAGAACACCACCATCGGCAAGGTGGAGTAACCTGGGCCGGATAAAAAGGATGACAGCACTACGTCATCAAATGACAAAGTGAAAGTCAATAAGAACGCAGATACCAAGGCCGGGGCGAGCAAAGGCAAGGTGACCAGCTTGAATACCTGGAATGGTTGGCAGCCCAAGTCCATAGCAGCCTCGTCCAGCTTTCCGTCCATCTCACGTAGACGCGAAGTCACCACTACCGTGGCGTAAGCCGTGCCAAGCAAGGCATGACCCAGCAGGATGGTAAGCAGGCCGCGCTCAGGGAACCCCCACCACTGCTGCATGGAAACCAGCATCAGCAACAAGGACAAACCCACAATCACATCCGGCATTACCAACGGCGTGCTGGCCATAGACGACAACAAGGTACGCCCACGGAAACGCTTGTAGCGATTCAGCGCAAAGGCAGTGAAAGTGCCAAAAAATACGGAAAGCAACGCAGATAAAAACGCGATTCTGAGCGATAAGGCAACCGCAGAAATCAGTTCGCGATCGTGTACTAGCACGTGATACCAGCGAATGCTGGCATGACTCCACACCGTTACCAGTTGTGAATCATTGAATGAAAACACGACCAGCGTGATGATGGGCATATATAAAAACACATATACCGCGATCATCCAGCTTTTGCTGAAAATCTTGTTCATGCTTTACCCTCCGCCTGCTCGGACTGGTATTTGTTGAACAGCGCCATTGGCAGCAGTATCAGCAATATCATCACCACCGCCACAGAAGAAGCCATTGGCCAATCGTTGTTACTGAAGAATTCATCCCACAGCACACGACCTATCATCAGAGTGTTAGGACCGCCCAGCAATTCAGGAATCACGTACTCCCCCACCGCAGGAATGAATACCAACATAGATCCGGCGATGATGCCCGCTTTAGACAGCGGAACAGTAATCAACCAGAAGGCTTTGAATGGACTAGTGCCAAGATCAGCTGCGGCTTCCAAGTAACGCAAGTCTAGCTTAGAAAGATTGGCGTAGAGTGGCAGTATCATGAATGGCAAGTAGGAATACACCATGCCCACCAGCAGCGAAAATGAATTGTTCATCATCGCCAATGGTTCGTGAATTATCCCTAAAGCGAGCAATACGTTGTTAATCGCACCGTTGCTGACCAACAGCGTCTTCCAAGCGTAGATGCGCAACAGAAACGAGGTCCAAAACGGTAGCATGATGAGCATCAGCAACATGGGCTGCAAATGCTTAGGACTGCGCGCCATAAAGTAGGCAAAGGGATAGCCTATGGCAAGACAGATGATGGTGGTAATCAATGCATACTCGATCGAGGACAGATAGGTTTGCACATACAGCGTATCGCCACTTATAAACAGATAACTCGAAAAATTCAGCTTGAGTGTAGGCCAACCATCTGCCCAGCTAATCATGCTGGAAATAGACGTCGTTTCCATTTCCGACAAACTGATTTTTAAGACAATCAAGACTGGTACTGCAATGAGTAACGCAAACCATAAATACGGCACACCAATGACCACTGTACGACCATGCCTGAGATCACGTAAGTAACTCAAAATTTTAGTCATGACACCGCTCCTATTGGGTTAACACTACCATGGCCAAATCGCTCCAATGGGCATAAGCGCGGTCGCCCCAAGTCAGTCCGCAACTTAAATCACGTGTACTGTTGAGTTCCTGCGCTTTAATCACCAAGCCGCTAGCGAGCTTGAGGTGATAGGTGGTATGTGCACCAAAATAGACGATTTCAATCACTTCGCCCTCGCACCAGTTAAACTCACCTTGTGGCTTGCCCTTATTAAATTCGCCTTGCGGCTTATTTTTGGAGAGTAAAATCTTTTCAGGCCGTAGCGCCACACTGACCGACATCCCTGTGTTACCACTGATACCGTGACCTACATAATGTACGCATTCCTCACAGCGAACCGTGACGTGATCCGGCTCATCCACCTCCACCACGCCGTCGAATATATTCACATTGCCGATAAAGTCCGCCACATGGCGGCTATTGGGCATCTCATACACTTCATCAGGAGAGCCGACTTGCATAAACGAGCCTTCACTCATCACTGCTATACGGCTTGCCATGGTCATGGCCTCTTCCTGGTCGTGCGTTACCAACACACAAGTTACGCCGACTTCTTCAATAATATTGACCAATTCAAGCTGCGTTGATTCACGCAGTTTCTTATCCAGTGCGCCTAGCGGCTCATCCAGCAACAATAATTGCGGGCGTTTAGCCAGACTACGCGCCAAAGCCACACGCTGTTGCTGACCACCAGAGAGTTGATGAGGCTTACGTTTAGCTAATTTTGTGAGTTGCACCAAACCCAGTAAGGATTCCACACGGTCATTAATGTCATTTTTTGGCATGCCGTCGCGTTTCAAGCCAAAAGCGATGTTTTCCCATACACTCAAATGCGGAAACAACGCGTAAGACTGAAACATCATGTTGATGGGACGTTTGTAAGGTGGTAGATGGGTAATATCTTCACCTGCCAAATAAATCTTGCCTTGGGTAGGTGTTTCAAATCCGGCCAACATTCTAAGCAAGGTGGATTTACCGCAGCCAGACCCGCCTAGCAAGGCAAAAATCTCACCTGTGGTAACCGTGAGTGAGATGTTATCCACGGCCTTGACCGCACCATCGTAGATTTTGGTGAGTCCTTCAACTCGTAGTAAATCTTCGCGTACTGCTTTTGCTTTTGGTGCCGTCGCCATAGATACCCCCAATTAATAGTATTGCAGTTTCCAACTAATTAACCCTCCCCCACGTGGGGGGAGGGGGTTCTTCTTAATCAAAGGCCAGTTTTAAATTTAGTGAACAATCTTGTCATGATGCGGCGCGTAGCGTTATCCACATTGCCAGGAGGAATCATTTTTGCGATCGCTGCGTCATCTAAATAAATACTTTTGTTATTTTTAATCGCAGGTTCTACAAACTCTGTAGCAGCTGAATTTGGGTTTGCATAGGTAACCGCATTAGTCAGACCTGCATGAACCTTACCTCTAAGTATGTAGTTGATGAACTTATGCGCATTGCCAGGATGTTTTGCATCCGCAGGAATCGCCATCGTGTCCATAAACAACAAGCCTCCTGTTTTAGGCACCAAAGCCACAATGTTTTGCTCTAGTTTATTTTCAATAGAGCGCTTGCGTGCCAAGTTAAAATCACCTGCCCAGCCTAAAGCAGCGCAAGATGATCCACTCGCCATTTCTTCAATTTCACCACCGGAGTTGAATTTCTTGATGTAGGGACGAACTTTCTTCAGCATGGCAAATGCAGCCTCGTAATCTGCTGGATTTTTGCTGTAGGGGTCTTTGCCAATATAGTGCAAAGCGATAGGGAAGATGTCGGCTGCGGTATCAAGAAAGTTGATACCACAAGATTTAAGTTTCGAAGCATATTTGGGGTCAAACACCAGATCCATCACATTGTCTGGCATAGGCATGGTCCCAAGTGCCTTTTTAACCTTATCCTCATTAATACCGACCGTGTCGTAGCTCCACAGCCAGTCCACCAGATAAGTATTACCTGGATCCAGCTGTGCCATTTGACTCAATATCTTCGGGTTTAGGTTTTTCCAGTTAGTGAGTTGTGCTTTATCTAGCTTTTGAAACAAACCACCTTCAATTTGTAGTTTTGCCCAATTGGAAGAAGGTACCACAATGTCATAACCAGTATTTTTTGCTACCAACTTGGCATGTAGAATTTCGTTACTATCAAAGATGTCATAGCGCACTTTGATGCCGAATTCTTTTTCAAAATTGGGGATGGTGTCTGGAGCAAGATAATCAGACCAATTGTAGATATTGAGAATTTTTTCTTCTTCTTTGGCGTAAGCATTGGGAGCAAGTAACGCCCCCATCGCCAGTCCCATCAGTGCGGCAAGCAAACAATTGTTAAAAGGCGATTTCATCTGTCATTCTCCTTAAATTTCTATCGTTAAAAGTCAAATTAAAAACTAGCGCAACACCTCGCAAGTATGCAACTTATATGCCAGCGCGCACGAGGTTGAAATAATCTTATCATGACTACACTTGTAGCGCAGGCGGCCTCGCCTGCATTTTGCTGAGCCCCAAGTTAAGAGGGGCTTAAAAGAGTGGTCTGTGCTACAAAATCACGCCGCCAGTAATTCCTCTTTTAGCCAACCGCGCGCCGTGACATCTTCCAAGGTCGCGTCCAAACACCTAACAATCAAGCCCATCATTTCATCAATCTGCTCTTTGGTGGTGCATAGCGGCGGTGCGATAATCATGCGGTCACCCACCGCACGCATAATCAAGCCACTACTAAAGCAATGGCCACGGCAAACCATACCGACTTCGAGCGCTTCATCGAAGGCGAGGTGGCGAGTTTTATTTTTCATCAAGGCAAAACCTGCAACCAGCCCACAGGTTTCAGCGCCACCCACCAAAGGATGCTCCCCCAGCTTGGCAAACTGTTTTGCCAAGTAAGGCCCTGTCTCATTCCGCACGCGATCCACCAAACCTTCTTTTTCAAGAATATCAATGTTAGCCAAGGCCACCGCGCACGCCACCGGATGGCCGGAATAGGTGTAGCCGTGATTAAACTCGCCACCTTGGTTAATCAACACGTCAGCCACGCGCTTTCCCACCACCACACCACCCAACGGGATGTAGCCTGAAGTCACACCTTTGGCGAAAGTCATCAAGTCAGGCTTGGCTCCGAGTAATTCCGAACCAAACCATGTACCCAAGCGCCCGAAGCCACAAATCACCTCGTCGCAAATCAACAAAATGCCGTATTTGTCGCAGATACGCTGAATCTCCGGCCAATAGGTTTGGGGTGGAATAATCACGCCACCAGCGCCCTGCACTGGCTCACCGATGAAGGCAGCGACTTTATCCGCGCCAACTTCCAGAATTTTTTGCTCTAGCCAGCCTGCCGCCTCGATGCCGAACGCGTCGCGGTCTTTGGTCGGCGCTAAGCCATAGTGATAAGGCTGCTCGATATGTACGATTCCGGGAATCGGCAAACCACCCTGCGCGTGCATGCCAGACATACCGCCGAGCGACGCGCCCGCCATAGTCGAACCATGATAGGCGTTGTTGCGGCTGATGATGACGCTACGCTCTGGCTGTCCCAGCGTATTCCAATAGTGACGCACCATGCGGATGTTGGTGTCGTTGGATTCAGAACCCGAACTGCTGAAAAACACATGTGAAAAACGCTCGCCCGCCAAGCCCACAATACGTTCGGCGAGTTTTACCGCTGGCACATTGGTGGTTTGGAAGAAGCTGTTGTAATAAGGTAATTCCTGCATCTGCTTTGCAGCCGCATCTACCAGCTCCTGGCGACCATAGCCCACGTTCACGCACCACAAACCCGACATGCCATCAAAAATCTTGGCACCCTGCGAATCCCATATATGCACGCCGGAAGCCTTGGTAATAATGCGCGCACCCTTCGCCGCCAGGCTCTTGTGATCGGTAAACGGGTGCATAGAGTGCGCCGAGTCTATCGCTTGAATGTCTTGTGTATTGGTCATCATAAT
>JANYIK010000049.1 GCA_025362115.1 Methylophilaceae bacterium | reverse complement strand
GCCGTAAAATCCAGTGCAAAACCCCGAATAAGCTGTCTGAATTTAGCCTCGCTGATTCTAGAACGGCTGTAGTATCTGTTTTTAATAACCATCTCAGTAAGTTAGCATATCTCAACATGTGCTTAACTTCCTAAGACCCTTTCGTTTTTACTGATAGCGGGTTTTATAAGTCGATCACAAGCCATTAAACCTCGTGATTTTGTGCCGGATATTGCAAACTCTTTGTCGTTCTGATTTTCATAGGTCATCCCATCGTAAATGGGAGCTTGGTACACCTTATCGCTTTTTGCGCTCTCATATATGAAACGCGACAGCCTTAATGCGGCTCGTAATTGACGGGATATGGAACTTGAACCCAGAGAGTTTCTTGCGGAGTCTAGAAATAGATGGGTTAATGCAAAATCGCTCCACACAAATATATCAAGGCAATTTTCGGCAAGCACTGGGGTTTTCCCGACGGTTTTCCACACTGGTTGCACAAGGATAGGCGTTTGAAATTTCTTGAACTCGTTAAGAAAGGTCTCAAGTGCTTGAATTACTTGCGGTGCTATTTGTAGCATTTCTGCTTTGGAGTCCCAATTACGAACCTTGGCAAATACAGGCTCAAAAATTTCTTTCACTTTCGCTCTTTTGCCTTTATTCGCTATTGATTGAGCCATAGACAAAGCCATGTACCTAGTAGTGGCTGAACGAATGACTAGTTCGGTACCGTACATTGACTCATCCAAGCCTTCGGTGGTGTTGTCAGGCAGGGTAGTAAGCTTGATTTCGAGAGGCTTAATTTGTTTGTCTCGATTAGCTGCACATATAACTAGGTCTATGGCAGGTAAATCGTCATGAACAAACTTTCTAAAAATGTCAAAGCGTGACTCAAACGAGAAATATAGTTCCTTGTTGGAGAGCGTACTGCCAAAAACGCTTGATACATCAATTTCATCAACATCGGTTTTTGTTTCATTAAGATATTTCACATAAACCAAGGGGACATTCTTTGATCTCATATAACACGCAAGAGCTACTGGAAATGCAGAATTAAACTGATTCTTACCCCAATAATACGAGTCAGAAAAATTGCGATTGCTAAGAGATATTCCAAATAATGAAGGTGTATTCATATGTTATAGATTGTACTTTATGGCCTCAACTCTTGCCCAAAAAACTGCTTCTTTGATTGCTTCAGGTATGGAATGTTGGCTAGCTATCGCTCCAGCATCTACACCCTGAGTGGCTTTTAAGCAATCGCGTAATTTCTGTGCCGCAGGAAATGGCTTATCTGCATAACCTAGCCTACCACGCGAATCGCATTCGCAAGCGCGCAAAAAATCCTCGAATCGCTCTGGTTGCCTGAGGGCATCGGTATCTTGTAAAAATTGCATGATGCTTGCCGGACGCATCTCGAACACGGCGTGTACTTTCCCGTGTAGCTTGGCGACGATGTGCGCCAGTTCTCTGCAATCGTTCGGCACTTTGAGGCGTTTACACAGGTCTTTGAGCAGATTTACGCTACGCGCCTCATGCCCGATGTGGCGTGGCAGAATATCGGCAGGCGTGGTGCCTTTGCCCAGATCGTGGGTAAGGGCGGCGAATCTGACAGGGAGGTTGTAGTCTTGTGATGCTGCATAGTCCACCACCATCATGACGTGTACACCGGTGTCTATTTCCGGATGATGCTGGACTGGTTGTGGAACTCCCCATAGCTTGTCTAATTCAGGTAGTAATCGTTTTAGTGCCCCGCATTCACGTAGCACGGTAAACATTCTTGAGGGTGTGGATTCCATCAATCCACGCGAGAGTTCTTGCCACACGCGCTCTGGCACCAAAGCATCTACTTCGCCGTTTTGCACCATTTCTTGCATTAATAGCATGGTTTCTTCGGCGACGGTGAAATCGGCGAAGCGAGCGGCGAAGCGGGCTATACGCAAGATACGTACGGGATCTTCTACAAAGGCATCGCTGACGTGCCTGAATATCTTGGCTTTTAAGTCTTGCTGTCCGTGGTGCGGGTCTATCAGCTGATCTCGCTCATCCTTGGCGATGGCGTTGATAGTGAGGTCGCGGCGGGCGAGGTCTTGTTCCAGCGTGACTTCTGGCGCGGCATATACTTGAAACCCTTTGTAGCCACGTGCGGTCTTGCGCTCGGTGCGAGCCAGCGCATACTCTTCATGGGTTTTAGGGTGCAGAAATACCGGGAAATCTTTGCCTACGGGCTGAAAGCCTTGCGCCACCATTTGTTCCGGTGTTGCGCCGACGACGACCCAGTCGCGGTCTTTGGTGGGTAGCCCCAGCAATTCGTCGCGCACCGCACCACCTACGCAATAGATTTGCATCTACCTGCCCGCCGTCACCCGATAGCGCAGGTAATTTGCGCGCGGCGTTGTCCCACTGAGATAGTGCGGAGCGACTGCTTCCAGCGCAGTAGGCGTGATACCGAATAATGCAGGAAAGGGTTCTGTGCTAACACTATCAATTTCGGTGGAACGCAGATTGTCGCGGCTCATTAGTTTTATGGGTAACCATTCCATACACATCGCCTGCAAGTAAGATAATCTCTGGTTGAGGCCGATGATACGAGGGTTAGCACCGACGGCGTTGGCGGCAAATGCAACCAGCTCACGCATGGTGTAGACGGTTGGACCGCAAAGGTCGTAACTTTGTTGATAGGTGTGCAAATCATCACCGCTGGCGGTGATCACTTTTGCCAAGTCTTCTACCCATATCGGCTGAAAGCGTGCATTGGGCACGGCTAGAGGGATGATGGGGGTGAGTTTTGCCATGCGCGCAAACAGATTGAGGAAACTATCACCTTCGCCAAATACTACCGAAGGGCGAAATATCGTCCAGTTGAGTTGCGACACCTTAAGCGCGGCTTCGCCCACCGCTTTAGAGCGTAAATACATGCTGGGTGCGGCGCTGCTGGCGTGCAGGGCGCTCATTTGGATGAAGCGATTGATGCCCAATTCTTTGCATAATCCGACTAAGCGCCGGGGCAATTCGCCGTGGATGGCTTCAAAGGTGGCGTGTCGATCCTGATGCAAAATACCGACAAGGTTGATAACGGTATCACAACCACTCAATGCGTGTCTTAATGCCATATCGCTCATGATCTGGCACTCAATCACTGTCACTTTTGGTAACAAGATAAGATGCTTAGAGGATTCGCGGCGGCGTGTCAGTACCTTGACATTAAATCCCGCCTTATCCAAATGATGCACGATATGGCTTCCAATAAAGCCAGAGCCACCCAACACGCATACAGTCTTAATTTGCATCTGTCGCCTTTCAAATGTCTGGGTCAGTGGTAGAGTCGAGCGTGTCGGCATCCACCGCATTGATTGTTCCCAACCGTTGTTTTAACCCTTGTTTGGGCAGACCCAAGCGTTGCGTGTAAAACTGTGCGTTAGTCATCACTTTTTTCACGTAATCGCGTGTTTCACCAAACGGGATAGATTCAATATACACCGCAGCTTCCATCGCCGCCGTTCCCGCCCAGCGCTTGGCACGACCAGGTCCTGCGTTATAAGCGGCGGTAGCCATCACTGCCTGATTGTCGCTGACATCCAGAACATGGCGTAGATAATAGGTACCAAACTGAATGTTGGTATCCGTGTGTTGCATCATATCGCAATGGCACTCAGCGACACCGATACGTTTGGCAATCCACTTGGCGGTGGCCGGCATAATCTGCATCAAGCCAGAGGCCCCCACACCCGAGCGCGCATAGTTCACAAAACGGCTCTCTTGGCGGATCAAGCCATATATCCAGGCCTCGTCCAACTGATTTTCTTTGGCATAGATTTGCATTTTATCCCGATACGGTGTGGGATAGCGCAGCGCAAAATCGTGCTTGGTTTGAGTTTTGTCGGCAGTGTTGATGGCGAGATCTATCCAGTCTTGGCGCATCGCCAATTCGGCCGCGGCGATTAAACGCGTGTCGTCCAGATTGCGTACCGCCCATTGCCATTCTTTGCGCGATTCAGCGCGCAGATTGTGTTGGCTCAAAGCAATTGCGCGTTGCACGCCCGGCAGCTTCTCTATCGTAGCAATATCGGTATCGTTGGCACGATAACTACTGACGGGCGCGCTAACATACTGACCTAGTTCGTTCTCTGCTAGCAAACCATAGTAATTTTGTTCTTTGGATAATGGCGTGAATATGGCGTTAGCTGCAGAGATGTCGTTATTGGTCTTAAGCGCTCGCGCTTGCCAATAGCGCCAAGCAGAATCGTTTTGCATGATTTGCGGCATAGCATTGATGGTGGTTAATAGCACATCCCAATTACCGCCACGCAAGGCAGCGCGAGCTTTCCACGCATATTGCTCGTTATCTAGCGGCGTACCCTCAGCTTTTTTATACCAATCCAGAGCATCGGGTAAGTGATTCCGTGCCGCTTGTAGCGCCATGCGTCCCCAAAAATAGTTCTTTTCTTCCTTGTTGAAATTGCTGGCAATTTTTCCCCACAATTCCACAGCGATATCTGGTTTGTTGCGCGCCACACGCTCCAAGGCATACAGGTTCAATTCCCGACCCAAACGGGTTTTGAGGCCGATAGATTTTTTTTCTAACATTTTTTGCGGATTATCTTGCGTTTTATCGGCCACGCGATCAAACAATTTGAGACGTTTCAGGTCGGGATAAGCCGCTAGATAACGTGCCGTGGTTTTGGCAACCTGTACTTGATTGGCTTGAAAGGCCAGCCGCAATCTCACCCATGCGTCGTCTATGGTTAATACTTTTTGCTGACGCATGGTAGAAAAAAGTGCATCACAGCTACTAGGTTGGTCAACAGAGGTGAACCACAGCGGTTTGGCATCTTCTAGGGCGTTGTCTTGCTGCTGCGAATAGCGCGCCAATGCCACAAAGCATGCAATAGTCGCGTCTTCGTTATTGAGTTTGGGATATTCCGCCAGCATTAAGTCCCATTTTTCGTGTTTACCCAGAATTTTCAGCCATTCTGCGCGCAGTTTGTCGGCAAAAGGTGTGTCGGGATAGCGCGCCAGAAAGGCTTGCACGGTGATGCTGTCGGTAGCTTCTAGGTTGAGCAGCAAGCGCCAGTATTCTGCATAAGGTGCCAAAATGGCATTGGAAGCAAGTAGAGCGTCTGCGGCAGCACTCAGCGTTTTGAGATCACGTTTTTGATAGGCTGCGTAAGCATCGTCAAAAACTGTCTGTTCATCGGCCTGCAAAGACGTACAACATAGCATCGCCAGCAGCAACAGCAGGCTTTGCAGCTTAAGCAATCAAGCGCCCAACCATAAAGACAGCGGCGACAACCAAGCCAAATACCAAACCGAATTTGAATAATTGCCAAGAGAATTTAAGCCAGCGGCGGTCACCGGTGATGAAATATACGCCTACGCCGACCACGATAGAAATAAAGGCGAGACCGGCAAGTAAGCGTATTACGAGCATGGGGAATTTTAAGCAGCTTGCGCCAGCAATTGGGTAAAGCCACGCGGTGCATCTTGTTCTTGCTCGAACGTGGCATATTCCCAAGCGTCAGCATCAGCCAGCAATGCCCGTAGCAAGCGGTTGTTGAGTGCGTGACCAGACTTGTGTGCGGAGAATGCGCCGATGAGCGGGTGCCCCAGCAGATATAAATCGCCGATGGCATCCAGTACTTTGTGGCGTACAAACTCGTCGGCATAGCGCAGACCTTCGCTATTCAAGATACGGTATTCGTCCAGCACTACTGCGTTATCTAGGCTTCCGCCACGTGCTAAGCCCATGTTGCGTAGTGTTTCTACTTCATGCATAAAGCCAAATGTACGCGCGCGGCTGATTTCCTTGATGTAGGAATGTTCGGCGAAATCAATCACCACGTGCTGGCTGGAATGTTCAAACACGGGATGGGCGAAGTCTATAGTGAAGTCCATTTTGAAGCCTGAATACGGTTCAAACCGCACCCATTTTTCACCGTCGCGCACTTCTAGAGACTTTTTGACGCGGATGAATTTTTTCAGTGCATTTTGCTCAACAATGCCAGCTGATTGCAGCAAAAACACGAAAGGCCCTGCGCTGCCATCCATAATGGGGATTTCCGACGCGGATAAATCCACATACACATTATCAATGCCCAGTCCGGCGAGGGCAGACATCAGGTGTTCCACCGTGCCAACACGTACACCGTCAAGTTCCAGTGTGGAAGATAATCGCGTGTCATGTACATGCTCAGGCGCTGCTTTAATGTCTTTGGGTTCGTCGAGATCAACGCGGCGGAACACGATACCGGTATCAGCTGCAGCTGGACGCAAGGTCATATACACCTTGTCGCCGGTGTGTAGACCCACGCCAGTGGCGCGAATGACGTTTTTGAGAGTGCGTTGTTTAAGCATGACAATTCTTAATGGGTAATGCCTTGAATCATAGCACAAATAGCCGATATTTCAGCGATTTGCGGCAACCGCGCTGGTTCGGGACGCGATTGCCGCAGGGCGACAGAACGAGCAGGTTTTTAATCCGCTTGCTTACGCAAAAATGCCGGTATATCCATTTCATCCACACCCGAACTTCGCATTACCTCAGCTTGCGCGCGGCGATTGCTAGTAAATGCCGCAGGAGCTGTTTGTTGCTCTTCATCATAACCCCCAAAGGCGATAGGTTCATCGTAGGTGCCGGTTCGCTGTGCTGTCCAGTCGTTGCTAATAGCCAAGGTAGGCCGCACCTTTTGTCCGTTAGCGCCGGTTAGACCAGTCGCCACTAGAGTAATTCGTAAGTCATCGCCCAAGGTGTTGTCAAACACGTTGCCGTAATATACCGAAGCGTCTTCTGCAGTGAATTCCTTGATGGTGTTCATCACTTCATAGAATTCATCCATCATGAAGGTATCTTCGCTGGCGGAAATATTCACCAGAACGCCACGTGCACCCTTGAGGTTGACGTTTTCTAGGAATGGGCTGTTGACGGCCTGGGTGGCCGCATCTCGCGCACGATTCTCACCCGATGCTGTTGCCGAGCCCATCATCGCCATGCCATTTTCTGACATCACAGTACGCACATCGGCGAAGTCCACGTTGACCTGGCCGTAACCATTGATGATTTCCGATATGCCGGACACCGCGCTATGTAGTACGCCATTGGCGGCGCGATAGGCATCTTTCAAGGTTACGCGACCACCCAATACTTCCATCAGACGCTCATTTGGCACTACCAGAAGTGAATCTACATGTCTGGTGAGTATGGCGATACCATCGTCAGCCAATAGTTTGCGATTATTCTCGAATGAGAAAGGTTTGGTGACCACAGCAACAGTGAGTATGCCTAATTCGCGCGCCACTTCCGCTACCACTGGAGCCGCGCCAGTGCCAGTACCACCGCCCATGCCTGCGGCAATGAACAGCATATCCGCGCCACGGATTAGGTCTTCTATACGATCACGATCTTCCAATGCGGCTTCGCGTCCGATGTCTGGTTTCCCGCCTGCGCCTAAACCACGCGTCAGACCGACTCCCAACTGCAACTGGATTTCTGCGCGGCTACGATTGAGCGCGCCGATATCGGTGTTGGCGCTGATGAACTCAACGCCTGTGACCCCCATATCTATCATGTGTTCAACCGCGTTGCCGCCGCAGCCACCCACCCCCATTACCTTAATCACCGCCTTGTCGGCGGGACGTTCTACTATTTCAAAATCGAACCCCATTTTGCTTCCTCCTTAAAAAAACTTCGAACCAAAGAAACTGCTGCTCAACTACAAAAATCAAAAATTCCCTTGAAACCACTGTTTCATCATTTCCCAAATTCTGCCAAACGACGTTGTCTCACTTTGTGTCTGTAAATGCCGCTCCAACTGGCCTTTACCCATCAGCAACAAACCCACACCAGTTGAATAACGTGGATTGCTCACTACTTCTGACAGGCCGCCGACTTTGGCGGGAAGACCTAAACGTACAGATGTTCCTAGTACTTCTTCACCCAACTCCACCATGCCGCGCATCAAACTACTACCACCGGTAATCACGATGCCGGCGGGTATCATTTGCTCAAAGCTGCTGCGGCGTAGCTCGGACTGCACCATCTCGTAGATTTCTTTCACGCGCGCCTCGATGACTTCCACCAAGATAGGATGTGAGAGTTGGCGTGGATCGCGGCCTTCTGCTCCAGCGACTTCTATCATCAGACTTGGATCCGCAAGCTGCTGTAAGGTACAGCCGTGCGTGACTTTGATCTCTTCAGCATTCTGTGTGGGCGTGCGGAAAGCCACCGCGATGTCATTGGTAATTTGGTCGCCAGCGATGGAAATCACACCGGTGTGGCGAATAGCACCTTGCTTGAACACTGCGATATCCGTGGTGCCACCGCCTATATCCACCAGACACACCCCCAGTTCTTTTTCATCCTCGGTCAGCACCGAGATGCTGGAGGCCAGTGGTTGCAACACTAGGTCGTTGACCTCCAGCCCGCAACGTTTGACGCATTTGATGATATTTTGCGCAGCAGCCACCGCCCCGGTGACGATGTGGACTTTTACCTCCAGTTTCATGCCACTCATGCCCAATGGCTCGCGCACGTCTTCCTGACCATCTATGATGAATTCCTGAGTCAAAATATGCAGAATCTGCTGGTCGTTGGGTAGACTGATGGCCTGTGCCATTTCCACCACCCTGTCCACGTCGGATTGATGTACTTCAGCATCTTTTATCTTCACCACGCCATGCGAATTCAGGCTTTTGATATGGCTGCCAGCGATGCCGGTATATACCGAACTGATTTTGCAATCGGCCATCAGTTCGGCTTCTTCCAGAGCGCGTTGGATGGCGGCGACGGTGGAGTCAATGTTCACTACCACGCCGCGCTTTAAGCCACGAGACTCATGTTGTCCCAAGCCGATGACTTTGATATCGCCCTCCGGCGTTAACTCAGCGACGATGGCGACGATTTTCGACGTGCCTATATCTAAGCCCACAATCAAATTTTGCTGATCTTTACTCTTCATCAAACTCTCCTCAAGATACTTTATGTGCGCTTACTACCATAGGCCTACGAACCGCGAATCCATTGGGATAACGCAAATCAGCATAGCTGGCATGACTGTTTTGCAAATTCGGCGTGACCGCATAAATCTGGGCAAACTTTTTCAATCTAACCTCCATTTGCTCGCGTCCTAACTCAATCACCATGCCGTTATCAACTGTCATCTGCCATGCCCGCCGAGACGACAGTGACATGCGCGTCACTTTCAAACTGGTGGGGCTGAGTACTTGTCCGTACAGTTGATAGTTCTGCGCGATTTCTTTGACACTGTCACCTGCGCCGTAAAAAACTGGTAACTCTTTATCCGATGCTGCGTGGAACAACTCGCCATGTGTGTTTATCAGCCCAATGTCGCCCCAACGTGCCAGTTCGCGGTGTTCTTCCACTAGCACCTCCAATTTATCCGGCCAACGACGACGTACACTGACATTACGCACCCAGGGCAATTTTTGAAAAGCGTCGCGCGTTTGTACTAAATCCACGGTGAAAAAATTGCCCTGCAAATAACGCCCGGTAATCAATTTAAGCTGCTCACGTGTGACGTGGGTCAGTTCACCATTGACTTCCACATGCTTCAGCGGATAAATCGGTAAGTGCAGTACCACAAATAGCAGGGCATACAAAAACAACAAAGCCGCCATCGCGTACAGCAGATTCGCCGCCCATAACATCATTTGTGTTTTACTTAACATCAGCCAACTCCAAAATCTGTAGCACCAAATCATCAAAGCTAATGCCCGCCGCTTTTGCACCCATAGGCACTAAACTGTGATCCGTCATGCCGGGCGAGGTGTTGACCTCTAAAAAATAGTACTTGCCTACAGCATCCATCAAGAAATCCACCCGTCCCCAACCGCTGCCACCCAACACGCGAAAGGCCTGTAGCGCTTCTTCTTGGATCTTCTTTTCCGTTTCGATGCTCAAGCCGCAAGGACAGAGATATTGCGTATCGTCACGTAAATACTTGGCCTCATAGTCATAAAACTCATTCGCCGGAATGATGCGAATAATCGGCAAAGCACGGGTACCCAAAATACCCACGGTATATTCGCCGCCACCCACAAACTGCTCGGCGATGACTAGCGAGTCGTACTTTGCGGCTTCAGCAAAAGCCGCCCGCAAACCGCCTTCCTGCTTGACTTTGCTGATGCCTATACTAGAACCTTCATTGGCGGGTTTTACAAACAGTGGCAAGCCTAACTTCTGTTCTATCGCAGCGAAATCGCTGTTTGTGTTTACCAATTCAAAAGCAGGGGTCGCCACACCTGTTGCCTGCCAAATTAGCTTGGTACGCCATTTATCCATGCCCACGCTGGAGGCCATTACTCCACTTCCTGTGTAGGGAATTTCCATCAATTCCAGCGCCCCCTGTATCGTGCCGTCTTCGCCATAACGTCCGTGCAAGGCAATAAACACCCGGTCGAATCCTTCCAAATCATGCAAAGGTCTTTCCGCCGGATCAAACGCTTCCGCATTGATGCCGCTACGTTTTAACGCTGCCAATACCGCACTGCCGCTATTGAGCGAAATCACGCGCTCGGCGGATTTCCCACCCAGCAGCACGGCTACTTTTCCAAAGTTCTTCATTCCTAGTCTCTAGCCCTCAACTCCTGATGCTCCCCAATAATTCTTACTTCACGTTGCAAATCCACTTTGGTCTCCCGCAACACCGTGGCATGTACGTGTTCAATCAAATTTTCAATATCCGCCGCCGTTGCATCACCCGTATTCACAATAAAATTGGCATGTTTTTCTGATACCTGTGCCCCACCCAGTTGATAACCTTTCAGTCCACAGTCTTGTGTCAAACGTGCCGCGTAATCACCTTCCGGGTTGCGGAATACCGAACCGGCGTTGGGTAAATTGAGTGGTTGGGTCTCCAGGCGTTTCGCCAGCAAATTTTTAATCTTTTGTTCTGCTACGCTGGCCTCGCCTTCAGCCAAATCAAACCATCCCGCCACAAACCACTCTTCACCCGGCAAGCTCACATGGCGATAACCGATTTCAAGCTCTACTTGGCTGCGTTGATGCAGACGACCAAAGCGGTCTATGGTCAGTGCGTGATGCACTACATCCCATGTCTCGCTGCCATGACAACCTGCGTTCATCGCCAAGGCACCGCCCACCGTGCCGGGGATTCCGGCAAAAAACTCTGCGCCATGCAAATGTGAACGCGCGCTAAATTTGGCGAGCTTGGCGCAGGTGACACCGGCCTCAGCATAAACCTTGCCATTTTCCAGACTTAAGGTATCCAGTGAACCGCCATGCAGCACAACCACTGTGCCGCGCACCCCGCCGTCGCGTACCAATAAATTGGAGCCTAGCCCCACGAAATACACCGGCTCGCCATGTGGCAAGCTTTGCAAAAACCCGGATAAGTCTTCTATGCCCGCTGGGATGTATAGCCTGTCTGCTTTACCACCTACGCGCCAACTGGTGTGGCGGCTCATAGGCTCATCCATGAACAACGTACCGTGGGTTGTCGTTGGTTGCGCCATCACTGCGCCAACTCCTTTGTTTTTGCCGCTACTTGCCCGATAGAGCCAGCGCCCATGACGATGACCACGTCGTCAGCTTTGGCGATTTCCAATATCGCCGCAGGCAGTTCGGTGGTGGTTTCCACGAATATCGGTTCGACCTTATCCAGCACGCGAATGGCGCGGATCAAAGTGCGTGTATCTGCCGCCACGATAGGCGCTTCGCCTGCTGCATATATCTCGGTGAGCAACACCACATCTGTTTGGGACAACACGCGCACAAAATCTTCAAAGCAATCACGAGTTCTGGTGTAACGATGTGGTTGAAAGGCAAGCACCAAACGGCGATTGGGGAATGCGCCACGGGCGGCGTTAATCACTGCCTGCATTTCCACCGGATGGTGGCCGTAGTCGTCTATCAGGGTAAATGCGCCGCCATTTTTGGCAGGAATTTCCCCGTATCGCTGAAAGCGTCGCCCAACACCTTTGAATTCGGCCAGTGCCTTAATAATCGCTGCATCCGAGACATTCAATTCGCTGGCAATAGCAATCGCGGCCAGCGCATTCAGCACATTGTGCGTTCCGGTTAAATTGAGCGTTACGTCAAACTTAGTGGTCACACCATTGATGCGCTGTACGGTGAATTTCATCTGTGCACCGTCAGCGCGTACATTCACTGCGCGAATGCGGGCTTCTTCGCTAAATCCATACGACATCACCGGCTTGGTGACGCGCGGCAATATGGCGCGGACGTTAGGGTCATCTACACACAACACCGCCATGCCGTAAAATGGCAGACACTGCAAAAACTCTACAAAAGCACTTTTGAGACGTTCAAAATCATGACCGTAAGTCTCCATGTGATCTGCGTCTATGTTGGTCACCACTGCCAGAGTGGGGGATAAATGCAGGAACGACGCATCCGATTCATCCGCCTCTACCACGATAAACTCGCCCTCGCCTAGTCGTGCGTTACTGTTGGCGGATTCCAACCTGCCGCCGATGACAAAGGTGGGATCCATGCCGCCTCCCGCCAGAATACTGGCGATAAGGCTGGTGGTGGTGGTTTTGCCGTGCGTTCCAGCCACTGCGATGCCTTGTTTGAAACGCATTAACTCTGCCAGCATCATGGCGCGTGGCACGATAGGAATGTTGCGGTGTCGGGCGGCTAAAACTTCTGGGTTGTCGTCTCTCACCGCAGTAGAAACTACCACCACATCAGCAGCATTCAGATTGCTCGCGAGGTGGCCTTGATGCACGCTTGCACCTAAAGCTTTAAGGTGTTGAGTGATGGCGTTATCCGCCAAGTCAGAGCCGCTCACGCTAAAGCCCAAATTCAGTAATACCTCGGCAATGCCGCTCATGCCAGAGCCGCCTATGCCGACGAAATGAATGTGTTTTACCTTATGTTTCATGGCTATGCTTTGCATCGCGAAGGGGTGAGGGATAAAGGGGAAGGGTGAGAACCGCTTTACTCCATAACTTACTAGGGCTGCACTTTCTCCCTTTCTCCTTCTCTCTTCTCTCTCCTCTAATAATCATCGAACCAACTCCTCGCACATCCTCGCCACATCCATCGTGGCGTCTGGTTTGCCCAAGGCGCGTGCTTTAAGCGCCATTTCCAGTAATTTCTTTCGTGTTAAACCCGAAATCGTTTTGGCCAAGTCTGTTGTATTGAGAGTATGTTGCGGTAGCAATAAGGCTGCCCCCGCATCGGACAAATAGCGCGCATTGCTTGTTTGGTGATCATCCACGGCGTGGGGGAAAGGCACCAAAATGCTGGCCACACCAGCGGCGGCCAGTTCGGCCACGGTAAGCGCTCCAGCGCGGCAAATTACCAGATCGCACCAGCCGTACATCGCCGCCATGTCGTCAATAAAAGCGCGGGTGTCGGAAGTCACGCCTGCTTTTTGGTAGTTGGCCTGTAATTGGTCAATATGCTTAGCGCCCGCTTGGTGGATGATTTGTGGGCGGTTTTCAGGGGCAATAGTGCCAAGCGCTTGTGGCACGGTTTCGTTGAGTACTTGTGCGCCAAGACTGCCGCCGATGACCAAAATACGTAGCGCCCCTTCACGCTTATCAAAGCGCTCTGCGGGGGGCGGCAATGCTGTAATTTCGTCGCGGACAGGGTTACCAACGAGCGTGGCTTTATTACCAAAGGCACTGGGGAATGCCGCCAACACGCGTTTGGCAAAAATTGACAGCATACGGTTGGTTAAACCTGCCACCGAGTTTTGTTCGTGAATCACCAGTGGTTTACGTAAAAACCAAGCCATCAAACCACCGGGGAATGCAGCAAACCCGCCCATACCCAGCACCACGTCTGGTTTATGGTGACGCAAGGCTTGTAGGCTTTGTTGACAGGCGAGTAGGACTTGGAAGGGCGCGGCAAGCTTACGTAATAAACCTTTGCCGCGGATACCTTTTATTTTAATCATGCTGCTGGCGTAGCCCTTGCCTGTGATCAACTGGTTTTCCATGCCCCCTTCGGTTGCTAGCCACACGATATTCCAGCCTTTGGTTTTTAGCCTGTCGGCCACAGCGATGGCGGGAAATACGTGACCGCCTGTACCTCCGGCCATCACCATGAGAGTTGGTGCGAGGCGGCTCATGCGGGTAACCCTTTCGCCAGTCTTCGGCTCTCGTAGTCAATTCGCAGCAGCACAGCCAGTGCCACGCAGTTGGCCACGATACCGCTACCACCGAATGAGAGTAGGGGCAGAGTCAAGCCTTTGGTGGGCAGCAGCCCCATGTTGACCCCCATGTTGATGAAGGATTGCACGCCCAGCCACACACCTATACCTTGAGCCAGCAGCGCAGAAAAATTACGGTCATACAGCGCAGCTTCTTTGGCGATAGCGAATGCTCGCATCACCAGCCATGTAAATAGCGCCACTACCGCCAGTACACCCATAAAACCTAACTCTTCAGCAATCACCGCCAGCAAAAAGTCAGTGTGTGCTTCGGGTAAATACAGCAATTTTTCTACACTACCGCCCAGACCCACGCCTAGCCATTCACCTCTTCCAAAGGCAATTAAAGCGTGGGAGAGTTGATAGCCTTTGCCATATGGGTCAGCCCAAGGATCCATAAAGCCGACGATGCGTTGCAGGCGGTAGGGTGAGCTCAAAATCAGCAGCACAAAGCCCACTACCAGCATACCAAGGAGACCCACGAAAATACGCGCGTTGATGCCACCCAGCCATAAAATGGAGACCGAAATCGCGGCGATGACGGCAAACGCGCCAAAGTCCGGTTCACGTAATAACAGTGCTGCGACCAGTAGCATCACACCCAGCATGGGCAAAAATCCTTTGGTAAAGCTTTGCAAAAATGCGGCTTTACGCACGGTGTAGTCGGCGACGTACATGGCGGCGAAAAGCTTCATGAGTTCGGAGGGTTGCAGCGTGATGAAAATCAACGGAATCCACCGCCGACTGCCGTTGACTTCGCGTCCCAAGCCGGGAATCAAAACGATGACCAGCAGCGCCAAGCCTATTAAAAACAACATGGGCGCGGCGCGTTGCCATACTTTGGTGGGGATTTGAAAGCTGATAAGAGCGGTGACCATGCCGACAATCAAAAAGATAGCGTGGCGCACTAAAAAATAGGTGGATTGATGGCCGAACGCCTTGTCGGACTCTGCCATGGCGATGGATGCGGAATACACCATCACCAGCCCGAAACCGAGTAGCAACAAAACTGTCCACAGTAAGCTTTGGTCGTAAGTAGCGGCTACGATTTTGTTGTGGCCTTTTAGCATCTGCATCATGCGGCGGCTCGACTTTCGTTTTCTAAATCGTTTACCGCCGCGATAAAACATTCAGCGCGGTGCTGATAATTGCGGAACATGTCAAAGCTGGCGCAGGCGGGAGAGAGTAATACCGCGTCGCCTTTTTGTGCAGCTTGATAAGCTTGAGTCACAGCCTCTTCCATTGTGCTGACGTGAATCAGCGGCACGGCGCAGTCTTGTAGTGCTTTTGTAATCAACGGTGCATCGCGTCCCAGCAATATCACGGCACGGGCGTTTTCGCACACAGCGCTACGTAGCGGACTAAAGTCCTGACCTTTACCATCGCCGCCCGCAATCAGTACCACTTTCTGCGGCAAACCTGCCAAGGCAGCGCAGGTTGCACCCACATTGGTACCTTTGGAATCGTCATAAAACGTAACGCCATGCACCTCTGTTACCCATTCCACCCGATGTGGCAAGCCTTTGAACTGGCTTAAAGTGTTGAGCAAAGTAGCGTATTCCAGTTTGATGGAATGGCATAAAGCCAAAGCTGCCAGCGCGTTACTGGCATTGTGCGAACCGGCGATTTTCATGTTCGATAGCGCCATTAGCTTGGTTTTTCCTTGAGAAAAATGTTGCTGAGTAATACCAAACTCATGCTCTTCGCTAGGGGCATCGAGCCCAAAACTCAATTGTGGGCGCGCGTTCAAGGCCATGTTGTGACTGAAATCGTCTTGGCGATTTAACACTTGGATACCAGAACCCTTGAATATGCGTGCTTTAGCTGCGGCATATTGGGCAAGGGTTTGGTAGCGATCTAGGTGATCTTCGGTGACATTCAGCACAGTAGCGCTGTCGGCATTGAGGCTGCTGGTGGTCTCCAATTGAAAACTAGAAAGTTCCAGCACATAAACATCCGGCGTTGCCATGGCCAAGGTATCCAGCACGGGTAGGCCGATATTGCCTGCGACGATGGTCTTGAGTCCTGCGTTTTTGCACATTTCTCCGACCAAAATTGTCACTGTGCTTTTACCGTTAGAACCTGTAATAGCAATGACTTTGGCGGTTTTTGGTCGGTGCTGGGCAAACAACTCTACATCGCCCACCACCGGAATGCCCCGCGCAATCGCAGTTTGTACTTGTGGGGTGGTGAGTGGCACGCCCGGACTGATAACGATGAGATCGGGTTGGATGAAGACGTTGTCTTTGAACTCGCCTAGATGGGTGATGACTTCGGGTAATTCGCGCCTTAATACATCCAAAGATGGCGGCGCTTCGCGGGTGTCAGCCACAGACAAACGTGCGCCTTGGTTTTTCAACCAGCGCAGCGCCGACAGACCGGTATCGCCCAGCCCCAGCACTAATACTTGTCTGTCTTTGAGTTCTAGTGTCATCGTAGTTTCAATGTCGAAAGTCCCACCAGCACCAGCATCATGGTGATAATCCAAAATCGCACGACCACTTGCGTTTCTTTCCAGCCTTTTTGCTCGTAGTGGTGGTGCAGCGGCGCCATCAAAAAGATGCGCTTGCCCTCGCCGAATCTGTATTTTGTGTATTTGAAATAGCCCACTTGTGCCGCTACGGATAAGGTTTCCACCACGAATACGCCACCCATGATGAACAGCACTATTTCTTGGCGGACTATCACGGCTACCACGCCCAGCGCTGCCCCTAGCGCCAATGCACCTACGTCACCCATAAATACTTCAGCCGGATAAGCGTTAAACCATAGAAAACCTAAACCCGCTCCGGCAATCGCGGTGCAGAACACTGCGAGTTCGCCGGCTCCAGGCACATAAGGAATGCCCAAGTATTTAGAAAAATATAAGTGGCCTGCGGCGTAGGCAAATATGGCCAAGGCGCTGGCAACCAGCACTGTGGGCATGATGGCGAGACCGTCTAGGCCGTCGGTGAGATTGACGGCATTACTGCTGCCAACGATGACGAAATAGGTGAGCAGGATGAATCCTACGGCGCCGAGTGGCAGCATGACGTGCTTGAAAAATGGGAAAATAAGGGTGGTTTCTGACGGTAAGGTGGCGGTGTGAAACAGATAAAACGCTGCGCCAAAACCCAGTACCGTCTGCCAGAAATATTTTTCTCTAGCTGATAAACCTTTGGGATTGCGGTACACCACTTTGCGCCAGTCATCTACCCAGCCGATGATGCCGAATCCCAAGGTGACAATGAGTACTACCCAAACGTATCTATTGCTCAGATCTGCCCACAAAAGTGTAGAAATGACGATGGCGACCAAAATCAGTGCGCCACCCATGGTCGGCGTTCCGGCTTTAATCAAGTGTGTTTGCGGACCGTCATCACGCACCGATTGACCAACTTTGTATTGCGTCAACTTGCGTATCATTACTGGGCCTACCACAAAGGAAATCATCAACGCTGTGAGCGTGGCCATGACGGCACGTAGCGTGATGTAGTTGAATACATTGAAGGTACGTACGTCGTGCGCCAACCAGCGGAAGAGTTCTAGTAACATCAGTGCGCCCCCCCGTTACCATTGCTATGGCCATTGGTGATGAGTGCCACTACACGTTCCATTTGCATAAACCGCGACCCTTTCACCAACACTGTAGCTTGCGGCACGAGATAACTCTCCAGCATTGCCGCTAACGCTTGTGGGTTATTGAAATGAGTTGCGCCATTACCGAACGCTTGCACCGTATGCTGGCTTAATTCGCCTAGCGCGAATAATTGTGTGATACCGGCGGCCTTGGCATAAGTACCGATTTCTTGATGCAGTTTTGCGGCACCTTCACCCAATTCACCCATATCACCCATCACCAAAATCTTGGGAGTCTCGCATGTGGCGAGCACATCAATCGCGGCGCGCATAGAGCTGGGATTAGCGTTGTAGCTATCGTCAATAATGGTGCAACCGCCCTTGCCCACCTTGTGTTGCAGCCGGCCTTTCACGCCAGTGAAACTTTCCAAACCTATTTGGATGTTTGCAAGTGATATGTTCATGGCGATAGCGACTGTTGCCGCTGCCAGTGCGTTAAGCACATTGTGTAAACCAGGGACTTGCAACTCTATACAGATTTCATCTAACTGTGATTTCAAACATAAACGACTTCCTGTTTGTTGCAAATTTTCTACTGTCGCTCCTACATCCGCACCATCATTCATGCCAAACGTCATGATGCGGTGGCTACCGGCCAGAATTTTCCAATAATTGGCGTAAACGTCGTCGGCATTGATCACTGCGATACCGTCTTCTGCCAAACCGGCAAAAATCTCACCTTTGGCACTGGCGATCGCATCTAAACTTCCTAAACCCTGCAGATGTGCGGCTTGTGCGTTATTGATCATCGCCACGGTGGGTTTGGCGAGGTGCGTCATATAGTCAATTTCACCCGCGTGATTCATGCCCATTTCGGCGATGGCGTAGCGGTGATTCTTTCGTAGGCGCAACAGGGTGAGTGGCAGGCCAATGTCGTTATTCAGATTACCTATGGTCGCCATGACGTTGTCTGCGCCTGCTTCGGTTGCCAAAATACTCGCCAGCATTTCTTTCACCGTAGTTTTGCCGTTGCTGCCAGTGATCGCCGCTAGCGGAATTTCAAACTTGCTACGCCAATACGCCGATAACTGACCTAATGCCAAGCGCGTATCCTCAACCACCAACAAGGCTTTTCCCGATCCCTGATGCCTGATGCCTGATGCCTGAGCCACCATTGCCGCCACCGCGCCTTGCCGCAAACAATCGTCCACGAACTCATGCCCGTCAAAGTTCTCGCCGCGCAGTGCGATGAACAAATCGCCCATCGTGATTTTCCGGCTATCAGTGCTGATACCGCTGAAATGGACATCTGCACCGATCACCGTGCCTTCAACCGCAGTCGCGGCTTCGTGTAGCGTCATCATGGGCAGTGCCTCCGCTAAATGAATGACTTCATGCTGTGCGTTCATGTTGCATCCTTGCTGTTAAGCGCATGGTTGGCGATTAAGGCATCGCTAAAAGGGAATTTGGTATTGCCGATTTGCTGCGACTCTTCGTGACCTTTACCTGCTAACAGTACGATGTCGCCCGAATTCGCCATGTTGATGGCTAAGTTAATCGCTGCCGCACGGTCTGTTTCAACACGATGCTGGCCTTGAACTCCCTTCAGCACTTGCTCAATGATGGCTAGGGGGTCTTCTTGGCGCGGGTTGTCTGAAGTGACAATAGTGAAATCTGCTAGGTCAGAAGCTGCTTTGCCCATGAGCGGGCGCTTACCTTGGTCACGGTTGCCGCCACAACCGAACACGCAAATGAGTTGTCCATGGCATTGCTCGCGTAAAGTACTTAATACTTTTTCTAGGGCATCTGGTGTGTGGGCGTAATCCACCACGACTAAGGGCAAGTCGTTGCCACCTAAGGTTTGCATGCGCCCAGCCACGGACTTTACCTCTGCCAATGCGTTGATTGCATCCCGTAAACCAACATCAGAAGCGAGCAATGCTGCCAGTACAGCGAGTAAGTTATAAGCGTTGAAATGCCCCAGCACATTCGCTTGCAGCTTAGACTGGCCTTGTGGCGTAGTCACTGTCATGCTTAGCCCCGCGTCTGACAGTTTCAGCTTGCTGCCACAGACATCCGCGTGATTGAAGCCGTAAGTCAGCACTTTTACTGCATCAAGTTCGCTCGCAAGCGCCGCACCAAACACATCATCGGCATTTAATACCGCCGTTTGCAAGTTCGGCCATGTAAACAGCATGCGCTTGGCAGCGGCGTAGGCGTTCATATCACCATGGAAATCCAGGTGATCGCGCGATAGATTGGTGAGTAGCGCCACGTCAAATTTCATGCCATTGACGCGGCCTTGCACCAAGGCATGAGAGGACACTTCCATGGCGATGCTGTCAGCGCCAGCAGCCAAATAATCCGCTAATGAACGTTGCAACAGAATGGGATCGGGCGTGGTATTGATAGCCTTTGCGAGATTTTCAGGGAAGCCGTTACCGAGCGTGCCAATGACTGCGGTTTTGCGTCCCAGGCGATTCAGCGCCTGCGCCAGCCAATGACTGCAAGAAGTTTTGCCATTGGTGCCGGTTACGCCGATGACCCACAACTTCTGCGACGGTTCGCCGTAGAGTACGCTGGCGATTTCGCCAACCTGTTCGCGCAAGTTACGCACGGCAAAATTGGGCGTGTGATGTTGTGCATTCCAACTAAAATTGGTCTCATCCCACACCACACTGGCAGCACCGTTTTCTATGGCTTGGGCGATAAAGTTGCGGCCATCCACCGCCTCGCCAGGGTAGGCGATAAAAGTATCTCCCGCTTTCACTTGGCGACTGTCGCTCACCAAGCGTGTAGGTGCTAAACCCAGACTTGCCATATGTTGCAAGAGCGTATTCATACGCTCTCCTTTACTTCAGGGAAAGCGCCGCCGGGCTGTATGGTCTTGCCCGCCGCGTCTTGCGGTACTGACAAAATACGTAGCGCGCCAGCCATGACCTCGCGAAATACTGGAGCGGCTACCGCGCCACCATAGTATTGGCCAGCGCTGGGTTCATCCACCATCACTGCGATGATGAGACGTGGATTACTGGCTGGTGCCATGCCGATGAATGAGGATACATAAAGGTTTTCGGCGTATTGGCCGCCCACTAATTTGTGTGCGGTGCCGGTCTTGCCTGCTACGCGATAGCCGGCTATTTGCGCCAGCGGTGCGGTGCCTCCCGCTTGCACCACCAACTCCAGCATGTCGCGCACCTCATGTGCGGTTTGTGCGGAAAACACGTGTTGGCCTATGGGTGCGTCTTTGATTTTCACTAAGGAAATAGGCTTCAATTCACCGTCATTGGCAAACACGGTATAAGCGCGTACCAACTGCATCAGGCTGAGGGAAATGCCATGTCCATAGGCCATGGTGGCCTGTTCAATAGGCCGCCAATGCTGCCACGGACGCAAGCGACCCGAAGCCTCACCTGGAAAGCCTACGTGAGCTGTCGAGCCAAAGCCGACTTGATTGAACGTGCCCCACATCGCTTGTGGACGCAAGGTGAGCGCTATTTTCGCTGCACCCACGTTGGAGGATTTCTGTATTACTTGCGCCACGCTGATGATGCCAGCGGGATGAGAGTCACTGATGGTGGCAGGGCCAATGTTGAGCTTGCCGTTGCCAGTGTTGATCATGGTGTCGGGCTTAAAGGAGCCATTATCCAGCACGGTGGCGATGGTGAAAGGCTTAAGAGTGGAGCCCGGCTCAAAGGTGTCTACAATAGCGCGATTACGAGATTTTCCTGCGATATTGACTGGGTGGTTGGGGTTGTAGGTGGGTTGATTGGCCAGCGCTAACACTTCGCCGGTGCGAGAGTCTATGACGATGATGCCGCCTGCCTTGGCCTTGTTGATTTCAATGGCTTTGGCCAGCTCGCGGTGCGCCAGGTATTGAATGCGACGATCAATAGAAAGCGCTAAGTCACGGCCTTCTTGCGGCACTTTGACGGCTTCCAAGTCTTCAATGATATGTCCTTGGCGGTCTTTGATGACGCGACGGCTACCCAACTTACCTGCCAGCCAGTTTTGATACACCAATTCCACGCCTTCTTGCCCTTGGTCATCCACGCCGGTAAAGCCTATCAGGTGTGCTGCGTTATCGCCCTCAGGATAAAAACGACGGTATTCGCGCTGTAAAAACACACCTGGAATGCCGAGTTGCATCACTCGTGCCGCGTCTTCTGGTGACATGCGACGTTTCAGGTAGACAAATTCTTTGTCATCGTTTTTGAGTTTTTTGTTGATGTCGGCGGGTTTTACTTTCAGCAGTTCGGCTAGTTTTTTAGTTAATTTTGGGGTGATTTCAACGTCTGCTGGGCTTGCCCAAACTGATTCCACCGGCGTACTGATAGCTAGTGGTTCTTTGTTGCGATCGGTGATCATGCCGCGGTGGGCGAACAGGCTGATGGTGCGGCTATAGCGCTGGTCACCTTTTTGCTGCAGGAAGTCGCGGTGCATACCTTGTAAGTAAATCGAGCGTCCCAGTAATAGCGCAAAGCAAGCCAGCAAACCAATGAGCAGCCAGCGTCTACGCCAAGACGGGAGTCGCATCGCCAAGGCTTGAGCCTGAGCCATTAGCGCACCGCCTCCGGTTGTATCACCTGCGTACGCGTGGTTTCGGGCACCTTCATCTGCAAATGACTGGCGGCGATTTGTTCAATGCGCGCGTGCGTTGCCCAAGTGCTTTGCTCCAACTGCAATTGCCCCCACTCGATTTCATATTGTTTGGCTTGATTTTGTTGGGCTTGCAGCTCGATGTAGAGCTTGCGCGCTTTGTGTTGCGAGGTGACGACACTCAAGGCGCATGCGAGTAACACGGCGAACAAGATGAGATTGAGCTTAGTCATGGATACCCCAATCATGGATTACCCCGGTCATGGCGCGGAGGTTCTTTCAGCCACCCGTAACACCGCGCTTCTGGAGCGAGGATTGGTTTTAATTTCCTGAGCCGACGGTTTGATCGGCTTGCCAATCGCCATCAATCGCGGCGGCGGCAAATCAGCCGCACGTACTGGAAAGTTGCTGGGAAGGTCGTCGCGGTCTTGTTCTGAGCGGATAAAGTGTTTCACGATGCGGTCTTCAAGAGAATGAAAGCTAATCACGGCGAGCCGCCCGCCGTGTTTGAGCAGATTGGCGCACTGGGGTAGCGTCAGCGACAATTCCTCAAGCTCCTGATTGAGGAAAATCCGTAAAGCTTGAAAGGTGCGTGTCGCCGGGTCCTGCCCAGGCTCGACCTTGTGGACTGCGCTTGCCACGAGCGCGGCAAGTTGTCGAGTGGTGTGGAGGAGCTCCCCGTCTGTGCGAGCCTTAACAAGCGCCCTTGCAATCTGTTTAGCAAACCGTTCTTCACCATAGTTTTTTATCACCTCCTGAAGTTGTTGCTCTGTTGTCGTTGCTAAAAATTCCGCCGCCGTTTGCCCGCGCGACTGATCCATACGCATATCCAGCGGGCCATCGCCCCTGAAGCTGAAGCCACGCTGGGCTTCGTCTATCTGCGGTGACGACACGCCTATATCCAGCAACACACCGTCTGCTTGGCTGATGTTGCGTTCGGCCAGCGCCGTCTGGATGCGGCTAAACGGGCTATGGATGATGGAAAAACGCGCATCATCCAGTGTTTGCGCGACTTGCACTGCGCTTAAGTCTCTGTCCAGCGCGACCAGGCGACCCGTTTTGTTTAAGCGCTCAAGAATCGCTCGGCTATGCCCACCGCGCCCAAAGGTGCCGTCTACATATAGTCCGTTGGGCTTGATATTTAGCGCGGTTACTGCCTCATGCAATAAAACGGGTTGATGGGCTAAGCGCCCATCACTCACAAGGAAAAGCCCTCCAGCTCATCCGGTAGCGACACGTCGTCGCCCGTCATCACGCCCGCCAATTGGGCTTTCCAAGCCTCCATATTCCACAGCTCAAAGTGGCTGCCTTGGCCGACCAGCATGGCTTGCTTATCCAGCTTGGCGAATTCGCGCAAGGTAGGAGACACCAGCAAGCGCCCGGCGCTGTCCATCTCAAGGTCTTCCGCATGGCCGACCAACAGCCGCTGCAAAGCGCTAGATTGTTTGTTAAAGCTGGAAAGCGAAGTGAGCTTGGACTGAATTGGCTCCCAAGCGAGTTGTGGGTAGAGCAGCAAGCAGCCGTGCGGGTGCGCGGTCAGCACTAAACGACCCGCAGATTGGCTCATCAAGGCATCCCTGTGCCGACTAGGCACAGCCAGACGACCTTTTGCATCCAGATTTAGCGATGTAGCGCCACGAAACACTTCTGTTTAGCTCCCCAATCAATCCTGCATAAAGTTAAAGTGGGCTAACAAAAGGGAGTCGCCACTCGCCCTTAGCTTCAAGCAGCGACCCCCACAAAACCCCACTTTTCCCCACTAGCCGGCACTATAGATAAAAAAAAAGTGCTTTGCAAGCACTTTTTTCATGTTTTTTCTTTTTGCATCAAAGACTTACATTGTTTTGTTAATAAATAAAAAATCCTTAAAAAATATAGAGATACAAAAACAAGTGAAAGTAGTTTGGGAGGAGTGATAACTAAGTCTGAAATCGTGGCAATAAAAAGAAGCTGGCCGATAAGCCGGGTTTTGTAGGTCGTACCGATACAAGATCAATGCGACATGACAGTCATTCCTCTAGGCGCACAATTACTCGTACGCTCAAGCAACCTACCCGCTGGCAGCGCGAGCCACGCTATTACCAGCCTATTTGGTCTTGCTGCGGATGGAGGTTACCGCGTTTCACGTCCATCACGGCGAACCGCAATTTACTCGTCTCTGTGGCCCTGTTCCTCGCCTTGGGGTTTTGCAACCTTGCTGCGTCCGGCCGTTAGCCGTCATCCCGCTCTATGCAGCCCGGACTTTCCTCCCCTCATTTGCATGAGCGGCGACTGTCTGGCCAGCTTCAGGTGTGATTCTATCATGCGCCCCGCCTGCCCCGTTCGTGGTGAGTAGCACGAAGTGCGTATCGAACCATAGCTTCATCTGCCCTTCGATACGGCCTAAAGGCCTACTCAGGGCGAGCGGATATAAAACTACGCCGCATCAACCAACCACCCGCCAACACCATCGGCAAACTCAGCCACTGCCCCATACTTAAACCCAGTGCCAGCAAGCCTAAGTAGCCATCAGGTTCACGGGTGAATTCCAACAAAAATCTGAAGCTGCCGTAACCGATTAAAAACAGTCCGGAAACTGCACCCACAGGACGTGGCTTGCTGGAATAAATCCATAAAATTAAAAATAGCACGATACCCTCCAGCCCAAATTCATAAAGCTGCGAAGGATGGCGCGTTACATTATCCACTTGTGGGAACACCATACCCCAAGGCACGTCCGTAGCGCGTCCCCATAATTCGCCATTGATGAAATTGCCCATGCGCCCAGCCGCCAATCCCGGCGGCACGAGCGGTGCGACAAAATCCATCAGTGCCAGCCAGGGTTTGTGTTCTTTACGTGCAAACCACAGCATCGCCGCCAGCACGCCCAAGAATCCACCGTGGAATGACATGCCGCCTTGCCAGACTGCCAAAATTTCTGTGGGATGCGCCATAAAGTAGCCGGGTTGGTAAAAAAGTACATAACCCAACCGTCCGCCCAGCACAACGCCCAGCGCACCGTAGAACAGCATGTCGTCTATGTGCTCGTCTGCCCAGCCACTAGAAGGAAACTGCCGGATGCGCCATCGTGCGAGAAGCAAAAAGGCCATGAACGCTGTCAGGTACATCAGGCCATACCAATGGATGCCAAAGGAACCAATATGGATGGCGACGGGGTCGAAGTGGGGATGAACCAGCATAAGTAAGTACGCCGTAATGAGTTAGAATTACGGGATTATACGTCAGTAATTTTCGAGGTTTGTTATGCCTAAATATCGTTCCCACACCACTACCCAAGGGCGCAATCAGGCCGGAGCGCGCGCCTTATGGCGTGCCACGGGCATGAAGGATGAAGATTTTTCCAAGCCTATCATCGCGGTTTCCAACTCATTTACGCAGTTCGTTCCTGGTCACGTCCACCTCAAGGACATGGGGCAGTTGGTTGCTCGCGAAATCGAACGTGCTGGCGGCGTGGCCAAGGAATTCAACACCATCGCGGTGGATGATGGCATTGCCATGGGCCACGGCGGCATGTTGTATTCGCTCCCCAGCCGCGATTTGATTGCCGATTCGGTGGAGTACATGGTCAACGCCCATTGTGCCGATGCGCTGGTGTGCATTTCCAATTGCGACAAGATCACCCCGGGCATGTTGATGGCTGCGTTGCGCCTGAACATTCCCGTGGTATTTGTTTCCGGCGGACCGATGGAAGCCGGCAAGGTCAACTGGCAGGGGGATATTCTAAAGCTGGATTTAGTGGACGCGATGGTGGCTGCCGCCGACGACAAAGTGAGTGACGAAAAAGCCGAAGCTATCGAACGTTCGGCCTGCCCTACCTGCGGCTCGTGTTCTGGCATGTTCACCGCCAACTCCATGAACTGCCTGACCGAGGCGCTGGGCTTGAGCCTGCCCGGAAACGGCTCTACGCTTGCCACTCACGCTGACAGAAAACAATTATTCCTGCGTGCTGGCCGCTTGATCGTAGATTTGGCAAAACGCTATTACGAGCAAGATGATGAA
>JANYIK010000044.1 GCA_025362115.1 Methylophilaceae bacterium | reverse complement strand
CACCAGATCTGCGGAAAAACCCAAGCAGGCAAGCTCTTTCAGCTCGTCACGGGTCATCGCGCCGGTGGTGTCCTGACTTCCCACCGTCGTGGTCTTGGGTTCGCAATAAGTGCCAGGGCGTATGCCCAAGCCTTCTGGCAGGCCACAAGCGCGCCCGACCATCTTTTGCGCCAAGGTAAAACCTTTTTTCGATTCTGCCACCAGATGCGAATGGACGAAAACCGTTGATGGTGGCAAGCCCAGCGATGCGCGCGCCTTGGTGGTAAGACCTCTACCGATAATGAGCGCGATACGACCACCCGCCTGCACTTCATCTGGCAGAGTCACGGGTGCCAGTTCAAAGGTGCTGACCGTCTCGCCCGCATTGGTAATGATCCCTTGTTTGCTATGGATGGTGATGACATCGCCAGTGTTCAGCTTGGATACGTCGCACTGTATCGGCAGCGCGCCGGAATCCTCTGCGGTATTGAAGAAAATGGGGGCAATCTTGCTCCCAAGAATGATGCCGCCGGTACGCTTATTAGGAATGTGCGGAATGTCTTCGCCAATAAACCATTGCACCGAGTTGATGGCCGATTTGCGCGATGAACCCGTGCCGACGATGTCGCCCACGTAGGCCAGCGGCAAGCCTTTTTCCTTCAACTTGGCTATCACCTGCAAGCCCTCAGGCATCTTGCTCACCAGCATGGCCTTGGCGTGCAACGGGATATCAGGACGCGACCATGCTTCCTGCGCCGGGGAAAGGTCATCGGTATTGGTCTCGCCGGGCACTTTGAACACCACGCAACTGACGCTTTCCGGCAAAGCTTTGCGCGCGCTGAACCACTCGGCATCCGCCCAGGATTGCATCAACTTTTTCGCCGCTGCGTTGCCCGCTTTGGCCTTGGTTTCTACGTCATGGAAGGCATCAAACATGAGGATGGTGTGCGACAGTGCTTTAACCGCATGCTCGGCCAAATCACCATCCAGCAAACTCACCAGCACTGGCACGTTGTAACCGCCGAGCATGGTGCCCAAACCCTGTACCGCTTTTTCACGGTTGATTAGTGGTGATTTTGCTTTGCCGCTGGCGATATCGGCGAGGAATGCCGCCTTGACATAAGCAGCCTGATCTACGCCTGCCGGTATGCGGTTTCCCAGCAAGTCCAGTAACTCTTTTTCACTGCCAGCCGGAGGTGATTTCAGCAGATCCACCAATGCGGCGGTTTGCTCAGCATTCAGCGGCAACGGAGGAAGCCCAAAGGCGGTGCGTTCGGTAATATGTTGGTGATATTCGTTTAGCATTTCGTATGACCCGACGTTAAAGGTGATAGAGAAGAAATTGATTATAGCTCAAGCACTGCTGCGGTCTCGGCGCATAAATTCAATACAGGATATTAAATCCATTTACGCTGAAACAGTGCTCAACGATAAGGCTCTAGCAAGCACCAATCCAGTAATAATCACTGGCGAAACGGACGCGTAAAGGAAGAATCACAGCTTTGCGCCTTGGCCGCAAAGTCCATCTTTTCCAACAATAACTCCTGGTAATGCTGGCCGAATTTTTTCTGCAAATACCCCTTGATTTCAGCAACGCTCACCATGCCGTCACGGTCGGTATCCATGGCAAGGATGTTGTCTTCTACGCTAGGCTCCGCCTCTGCGGCATGAGCCAGAATGGGCAGCAAACAACAGATGAGCAAAAACTTCTTCATAGCGCTTGATGGACTAGCACTTCTGCAGCAAAGTTCATGCCCGCATCACGTCTTCCAGCGCGGTCAAACAGATATTCACATTGCGTTCGTTACAGGCATGCCCCATCAGGCCGATGCGCCATATCTTGCCCGCCATCGCGCCCAGTCCCGCGCCGATTTCTAGGCCGTAATCGTGAAGCAATGCGCTGCGTACCGTGACATCGTCCACGCCTTCGGGGATGTAAACCGAGTTGAGTTGCGGTAGGCGGTGCTCCTCTTTCACCACGAACTTCAGACCCCAGGCTTCCAGCCCGGCCTTGAGTTCCAAGTGGTGTTGTTTGTGCCGCGCCCAAGAGTTCTCCAGCCCCTCTTCCTGCAACATCACCAGCGCTTCGTGCAGACCATACAGCGCGTTGACCGGAGCGGTGTGGTGATAAGTGCGCTTAGCGCCGCTGCCCCAATAGGCGGTGACGAGATTCAAATCCAGAAACCAGCTTTGCACCTTAGTCTTACGGCTTTTGACCACTTGCATGGCTCGGTCGCTAAAGCTGATGGGCGATAAGCCGGGAGTACAAGACAAACATTTTTGCGATCCTGAATAGATGGCATCTATCTCCCACTCGTCCACCTTGAGAGGCACGCCGCCCAAGCCGGTCACGCTATCCACCAGCGATAAGGCATCGTATTTGTGTGCCAGATAGGTCAAAGTCTGCGCGTCAGATTGCGCGCCGGTGGAAGTCTCGGCATGTACAAACGCCAGTAATTTGGCATCGGGATTAGCTTTGAGCGCGTCTTCCACCTTATTCGGGTCAACCGCTGTTCCCCAGTCGTCCATCACCATCACCGCCGTTGCGCCACAGCGTTCCACATTCTCTTTCATGCGTCCGCCAAACACGCCGTTTTGGCACACAATGGCTTTATCGCCAGGTTCCAGCAAATTCACAAAACAGGTTTCCATCCCCGCCGAACCAGGAGCCGAAACCGGCATGGTGAGCTCGTTTTTGGTCTGGAAAGCGTATTGCAGCATGGCTTTCATCTCGTCCATCATCTCCACGAACATGGGGTCGAGATGGCCTATGGTGGGGCGCGCCATGGCCGCCAATACACGCGGGCTGACATCAGAAGGGCCGGGGCCCATGAGAATACGATTGGGGGGATGAAATGACTTGACCATAAAAGCTCCTCAAGGAACACTTAAATTAAGAATGTTCTAACTGAACCCGTTCGTGCTGAGTAGTTTTCCGTCTATCCTTCGATACACCGCGCTTTGCGCGGCACTCAGGACGAACGGAAAACGTATCGAAGCATTCTGCAAGTTACGCCAGAGTACCCAATAGATAATTTGAGAATGTTACCACTGCCATGCCGAGTATCGTAAAATTGAGGTCTTAAATTAATTCAAACCGCCCACATATGGAACTCACCGCGCTTAACGCCCTTTCTCCACTCGATGGTCGCTATCAAACCAAGCTGGACGCGCTGCGTCCTTACTTTAGCGAATATGCGCTGATCAAATACCGTGCTTTTGTGGAAGTGGAATGGCTGAAAGCCTTGGCGGCCAATGCCGAGCTACCAGAAATCGCACTCTTCTCAGCGGGTACTATTGCGGAATTGGATGCAACAATTGCCCAATTCAGCGAGGCCGACGCAGCGGCGGTAAAAACCATTGAAGCCACCACCAATCACGATGTAAAAGCACTGGAATACTGGCTGAAAGAGCGTTTCAAGGGTAACGTGGAAGTGAGCAAAGCCAGCGAATTCATCCACTTTGCCTGTACCTCCGAGGATATCAACAACCTATCCCACGGCTTGATGCTGAAATCCGGCCGCGATACCGTGTTGCTGCCGATGTTGGACGCGCTGATTGCCAACTTGAGCAGTCAAGCCCACGATCTTGCCGATGCCGCCATGCTCGCTCACACCCACGGCCAGCCTGCCTCACCCACCACTATGGGCAAGGAATTGGCGAATGTGGTGTATAGACTACGCCGCCAACGCACACAACTCGCCGCCGTCGAAATCTTGGGTAAAATCAACGGCGCAGTGGGCAACTTCAACGCGCATTTGTCCGCGTATCCCGATGTGGACTGGGAAGCCTTCGCTCAAACCTTTGTAGAAAGTCTAGGGCTGACCTACAACGCTTACACCATCCAGATTGAACCGCACGATGCGATGGCCGAGTTGTACCACGCCATGTCGCGTATCAATACCATCCTGATAGACTTGGATCGTGACATCTGGGGCTACGTATCACTGGGATACTTTAAGCAAAAGGTCAAAGAAGGAGAAGTCGGCTCCTCCACCATGCCACACAAAGTCAATCCGATTGATTTTGAGAACTCCGAAGGCAACTTGGGGCTAGCCAACGCCATACTCGGCCATTTATCCGAAAAACTCCCCATCTCACGCTGGCAACGCGATCTCACCGACTCCACCGTGCTACGCAACATGGGCGTAGCGTTTGGCTATTCATTATTGGGCTACGATTCGCTGCTCAAAGGCCTGAACAAGCTGGAAGCCAATCGCGCAAAACTTTATGCAGATCTGGCATCCTCTTGGGAAGTCCTCGCCGAGCCAATACAGACCGTGATGCGGCGCTATAGCATCGCAAATCCGTATGAGCAACTCAAAGAACTGACGCGCGGCAAAAGCGGTATCAGCAAAGAAGACCTGCACAGCTTCATCGCCACGCTGGCGATTCCGCAAGCTGCCAAAGACGGCTTGCTCGCGATGACCCCGGCAAGTTATGTAGGCAAGGCGGTTGAGTTGGCAAAGAAAATTTGATGGTCGAAATCCTCATTCTCTATTACTCCCAAAACGGCGCAGTGCGCGACATGGCGCAACTGGTGGCGCGTGGCGTGGAAATGGTTAATGGCGCAAAAGCACGACTGCGTACCGTACCTAAAGTCTCCACTGTTTGCGAAGCTACGGAATCCGACATCCCCGACAGTGGCGCGCCGTACGTGGAATTGAAAGACCTGGAGGAGTGTGCGGGACTGGCACTGGGCAGTCCGACGCGCTTTGGCAACATGGCAGCACCGCTCAAGTATTTTCTTGATGGCACGTCTGGCTTGTGGTTAAAAGGCGCGCTGATAGGCAAGCCTGCGGCGGTGTTCACCGCCACTGCCTCCATGCACGGCGGCAATGAAAGCACGCTGCTGTCCATGATGTTGCCTTTGCTGCATCACGGCATGGTGATTGTCGGCCTGCCTTATTCTGAGCCTGATTTAGCGACTACCACGCAGGGCGGTACACCTTATGGCGCAAGTCGCGTGGTGGGTGTCAATCATGACAAATCCATCACCGAAGCCGAGAAAAAACTTTGCATCGCGTTGGGTAAACGGCTGGCGCAGACCGCACTTAAATTGACGGCATGAGTCAAAAACACCCCTCACCCCAACCCTCTCCCACTAGGGGAGAGGGGGCTGTCCTCCGCTTGCAGCTCATCACCAGCATCAGCCTGCTCGCGCTCATTCTGTTATGCGTGGCATGGGAATGGTGGCTAGCACCACTGCGCCCTGGCGGCTCGTTATTGGTGCTGAAAGCCGTACCTTTACTGCTGCCTTTATTCGGTATCCTCAAAGGCAAGCGCTACACCTATCAATGGGCGTGCATGTTCATTTTGTTTTATTTCACCGAAGGCGCGGTGCGTGCCTGGTCTGACGGCGGGCTATCCGCAAAATTGGCTTTGCTGGAAGTGCTGCTCACTGTGATCTTCTTTGCCAGCAGCGTGCTATTTGCCAAGCTCACAGCACCCAGTAAAATGTCGCAACAGGTATAATTCGCCTATGCGAATTCTACTTTCTAACGACGATGGTTATTTTGCCCCTGGCTTAACCACCCTCTACCAAGCCCTACTTCCCTTTGCAGACATCACCGTAGTCGCTCCTGAGCGAAACCGCAGCGGTGCCAGCAACTCGCTGACTCTGGACAGGCCGCTCACCGTGCGACAAGCGCACAACGGTTTTTATTACGTCAACGGCACGCCCACCGATTGCGTGCATCTCGCGGTCACTGGCTTGCTGGATTTCATCCCGGACATGGTGATTTCCGGCATCAACGACGGTGCCAATATGGGTGACGACACCATCTACTCCGGCACGGTGGCAGCAGCCACCGAAGGCTATTTGTTGGACATCCCTTCGATTGCGGTTTCCATGTCGCAGCATGGCGCGACACATTTTGAGACCGCCGCCAACACAGTGGTCGAGCTGGTTCAGCGCTTTCAACGCCAGCCTTATCCCGCAGCGGTGTGCATCAACCTCAACGTGCCCGATGTGCCACAAGCGCAAATCAAAGGCATGCAAGTCACACGCCTAGGCCGACGCCATAAAGCTGAATCAGTCATCCGCGCCACCACGCCACGCGGCGAGATCGTGTATTGGGTGGGTGCCGCAGGTGCGGCTCAAGATGCGGGTGAAGGTACCGATTTTCATGCGGTGGAAAACGGTTACGTATCGCTCACGCCCTTGCAAGTAGATTTGACCAAGTACACGCAACTAGATGAACTCCAAACTTGGATAAAATGAACACCCAGCTTACCGGCATCGGCATGACCTCCCAACGCACGCGCACGCGCATGATTACACGCTTGCGTGAACAAGGCATCAAAGATGAAGTCGTGCTCGCCGCTATGCAGGAAGTGCCGCGCCACATCTTTCTGGACGAAGCGCTGGCGGTTCGCGCTTACGAAGACGTTTCACTGCCCATACGCCACAACCAGACCATCTCCCAGCCCTTTGTGGTGGCGCGTATGACCGAGCTGCTACGCGGGGGTAGTAACTTGAAAAAGGTGCTGGAAATCGGCACCGGCTGTGGCTACCAGACTTCCATCCTCTCTCGTCTGGCACAAGAAGTCTATTCAGTAGAACGCATCGCACCTTTACTCGAAATCGCCAAAGGTCATTTCCGTACGCTGAAATTGAAGAACGTAAAAGTGAAAAAAGCCGACGGCAGTTTTGGTATTCCCGAAATCGCCCCGTTTGACGGCATCATGGTCACATGTGGCGCGACGCATATCCCTGAAGATTTGCTGCGCCAAATGGCTGTGGGCGGACGCATGGTGATTCCGGTGGGCGCTGAAAACCAAGTGCTCACACTGGTGGAGCGTACCGAGACCGAATATCGCAAAACGCCATTAGAAGCCGTGAAGTTCGTGCCGCTACTGGGGGGAACAGCATGAGATATGAAGCTATCGCCGCAAACAACCCTCTCCCGGCACTATGTGCCACCCTCTCCCGCAAGCGGGAGAGGGGTTGGGGGAGAGGGGCATTTTTAGTTTTTTCTTCTCTGCTGCTTGTGCTGGTCGGCTGTGCTACCACGCAGAAACCTGCACCAGTGGTGGAGCGGCTGCCGGAAACCAAAAAGGCTACAGTTCCTAAAATTGCTCCAGCCACGCCCGTGGTCAAAAAGGCTACCACGCCCGAGAAAGACTGGCGACCCGATAGTTACATCGTGAAAAAAGGCGACACACTCTACGCCATCGGCTTGGAATATGGTTTCGATTACAAGGAAATAGCGCAGTGGAATGACATCCAACCGCCCTACACCATCAAGATTGGCCAAGCGCTCAAACTCAAAACATCTACCACTGTAGCGACTCCTGCAACACCGGTAGCCTCAACAGAAAGTAGTGGCGCAGTGGCCACGCCAATCAAAACCGAAGGCGCCGTACAAGCAAAGCCCTTGGACGAGCCAGCCCCCGTGGCTAAACCCATAGAGACTCCAGTACCTAAAGCCGCTGAGTCACCTAAATCTGGCGAGACAGCTCTGGCAGGTTTGGGTGATGATGCGGTGGATTGGGCATGGCCAGCGCAAGGAAAAGTCGTTACCGGATTCAGTGAAAGTACCGGATTGAAAGGCTTGGACATCGCCGGCACCCAAGGCCAGCCGGTACTGGCGGCAGCGAGTGGCAAGGTGGTATATAGCGGCTCCAGCCTGCGCGGCTATGGCAAGCTGGTCATCCTTAAGCACAACAAAACCTATCTTTCGGCCTACGGTCACAACAGCCAGATTTTGGTAAAAGAAGGTGCGGATGTCACCAAAGGCCAGAAGATTGCGGAGATGGGCAATACCGATACGGATAGCGTGAAACTGCACTTTGAAATTCGCAAATTGGGTAAACCGATAGACCCTACTTCCTATTTGCCGACAAATCCATAGTCTGGCAACACACATGAAAATCGAAGTCGTTGCAAGTGTCAGCGATGTAGATGTAGCCCAGTGGGATGCCCTCACTGATGGCTCTCCCCTACTAAGTCACACATTTTTAAGTGCGCTAGAAAATACCCGTTGCGTAGGCCAAGGCACGGGTTGGCAACCTTATCCGTTGCTGGTTTGGAACGAAGATAAACTGGTAGGTGCAATGCCGCTGTACATCAAAAGCCATTCTTACGGCGAATATGTGTTCGACTGGTCATGGGCGGAAGCCTATGAACGTAACGGCATCGCCTATTATCCAAAACTGTTGTCAGCGATTCCCTTCACCCCGATTACCGGCGCACGGCTTTTAAGCACCGACAGCACTGTACAAAAATTGATGGCGCAAACCCTGCTGGAGTTGGTGGAGCGCAATCAGCTATCTTCTGCCCATGTGTTGTTTCCTGATGATGCCTCCGCCGAGGCCTTGCAACAGGAAGGATGGATAGAACGCAGCAGCGTGCAATTTCGTTGGGAAAATGAATCGTTTACGGATTTTGAAGATTTTCTGCAACGCCTATCCCACGATAAACGCAAGAAAATCCACCAGGAACGCAAGAAAATCACCGCCGCTGGCGTGACTTGCAGACAGATTCAAGGGGCAGAAATCGCCGAACAGGATTGGGATTTTTTCTATCAGTGTTACCAAAACACCTACCGCGAGCATCGCTCAACGCCCTATCTGACGAGAGAGTTCTTCAGCGCACTCACGCAACAGATGCCACGTAACGTGTTGCTGATCATCGCTGAACAGGCTGGAGAGCCAATCGCTGCAGCGCTCAACATCGTCGGCAACAACGCACTGTATGGGCGCTATTGGGGAGCGCTGCAATACGTGCCGGGCTTGCACTTTGAGCTTTGTTACTATCAGGCTCAAGAGTTTTGCATCGCAAATAAAATCCGCTATTTTGAAGGCGGTGCACAAGGGGAACACAAGCTTGCACGCGGCTTCCTGCCACGCCCCACGCGCTCTTTTCACCATATCGCGCATCCTGATTTTGATACCGCGATCAGGAATTTCGTCGAACGCGAGAGTGTGGGGATGGAGCATTACCAAAACGAACTGGAAGAAAGAGCACCTTTCAGGAAATAAGCATGAGTGAGGCTGGCAGTCTCTTTTCGACCCATAGCAGTCTTGCGAGACATAATGACCGAATGGCGACCTTTCGCCCAATATTGCTATTTATCCACACAGATTCGACCACAGATAGTCTCGAGCTGCGATATTTCTCCAAATGAACTCAAATTGCCCTATAATATCTATTCATTTAATTATTCATATATTAATTCAAAACGTATGTCACTGCACATTGAGACTATCCGTACGCGACTATCCAGTGGGCCGCTGCCTGCACGCCAACTTATTGAAAGTATTGGAATAAGCCAACCAACATTCTCCCGTGCGCTAACTGAGCTTGGCGACCAAATTATAAGATTTGGCGCTGCGCGATCAATTCAATATGCGCTACGCGATACCACGCGCGGATTACCCAACATCCCAATCTATCGGATCAATGCAGAAGGTTTAATCCGGGAGCTTGGAACACTTTTACCAGTCCATCCAGAAGGGTACGTCATGAGCCAGAGAGACGGTGTGAGGTTACATAGCGACGGTCTGCCATGGTGGCTCTTCGATATGCGCCCCCAAGGATATCTAGGCAGGGCATACGCTGCTCGGCATGCTGCTGAACTTGGGCTACCAGAGCGACTCACCGACTGGACAGATACCCACGCTTTGCGGACGCTAATGGCGCATGGCCATGATGTGGTAGGAAATCTACTGTTAGGCGATATTGCCAGAGATCGCTTTATCAATGCTGCCGCCCCCTATCCAATCACGGAAGAACAAAAGGTTGAAGAATATGCTCGGTTAGCGTTAGAAGCTGCCCGCGGTGAAATACCTGGAACGTCTGCCGGGGGCGAGCAGCCAAAGTTTACCGCCTTTGTAATGACCCCGGATGGCCCTCGGCACGTTATCGTGAAATTTAGCGAGTTGGAGGAGGGACCCGTAAGTGAGCGTTGGCGAGATCTGCTGCTGGCTGAACACCTCGCGTTGGAAACCCTGCGTGAAGCCGGTATTGCTTCCGCCAAAACGCATATATTCGACCAAGATGGACAGCGTTTCCTCGAGGTCGAGCGCTTTGATCGCATCGGCAACCTCGGTCGGCAAGCGCTATTCTCTTTGGCCGCGCTGGATGCCGAATTCGTCGGGGCAGGAACAGGTGGCTGGCCAAGCATCGCACACCGCCTTGCTGAAAATGGTCAAATTCGCAAGGAAGCAGCGGCCGGCGCAGATATTCTATGGGCGTTTGGCACCCTGATTGGCAACTCTGACATGCACAATGGAAACTTGTCATTCATCTCCGAACATGGTCGCCCCTATAACATTGCACCGGCCTATGACATGACACCTATGGCCTTCATGCCACGCACTGGTGGCGGGCTACCTGACACTATCTCCGAGGCAAACATTCACGCAAGTGTTGACAATGAAACTTGGCGACGCGCAGAAGTGCTGGCACATCTGGTCCTGGAGCGCCTCATTGCGGCAACAGGATTTAGTTACCGATTTAGACCATGTATCGCCGCGCTGGCGCACCACATTGAGACGGCTAGCGCTAAGATCGAACGGCTGGGGTGACGACACGATCCCAGATAGGTGACTGAGAACCGATCACCCTTACCAAGACCTGCTAAGTGCCTTAGAACTGAGACACGCCAGTTTGCAAGCCAACGTCAGCTAAAGCCAGAAATAAGACAGCAGCTGATTGTGGAGTAATATTCGCTACGGGTCGATAGCTGTCTTTTTTGAACTTCTGACTACTTAGTTTGGCTGGCGTAATACTCATGTACTTGAG
>JANYIK010000172.1 GCA_025362115.1 Methylophilaceae bacterium | reverse complement strand
CCTTGAAACACGCGCTTTCCGGCTACTGGTCACGCCGCATTACAGACGAACACCGCATCGTGTACCGGGTAGAGAATGTGGCCTTATTGGTTGCCCAGTTGCGGTTTCATTACTAGGCAGATTACGCTGCCGTCATTCCGGTATTGAGCCGGAATCCAGTTTTGTAGGGTGCGGCATCCGCACCAAATGGTGCGTGGAACGCACACTACCTTCTACCTAGCTTATGAATCGGTTGGGCATTACAGTAATGAGAGCAATAACATGCTGATTGCACATGAAATGATTGTAAAAATTAGCACTTTAAATATGAGACGGTAAACCTGCGACCCAGTAATGTCTGCATCCCATTCAGCACCTTCGTAAACAGGGATAGGCAAGTGCTTGGCAAGATCACGGTCAAAACGGGACAACCCTAAAAATAACAAAACACTTAGAGTGGCCCAAGCACCAAACATGACATAGCTGATAAGCATTGAGCCGCCAATGCCAATTAAAAAGCCAAAGAAGCCTTGGTTGCTATTAAGAATGCGATTGAAGAATGATAAAACATGGTGAGCGCCATGCCCTGGTTCAGTTATATGCACTAGCGTTATACCAAGTAGAAAAAGACTTACAAAAACGATAGCCCAAAATACTAAGAAAATTGGCCGACTGGCGTTCAGAAAACTCATGATGGTCTTATTTCCCTTCGGGTGAGGCCAACGTAAAGTAGATCCCAATAAAAAACTTACATTTATCAGGCAGGTTGATGGTCTATCGTAGCCCGAACTGTCTAATTCAGGCAAGCGGGATCGCTAAATGACCACCACACTTTCGATACTCAGCATATTGATAAGCGCAATCAGTGGCAAACCAATCAACGCATTCGGATCATCCCCCCGCATCCATTCGATGAGCGCGATGCCCAAACCTTCAGACTTTGCGCTCCCGGCACAGTGGTAGGGTTGTTCCTTGATGAGGTAGTTCTCGATCTCCGCATCGGTCAGCTCGCGGAATTTGACCTGATACGTCACATTCTCGGCCTGTATGCGGCCTGTGGCGCTGTTGTGGAGGCAGAGCGCGCTATGGAAGGCGACCACACGGCCACGTATCAGCCGAAGCTGTTTAACCGCGTTATCGTGGGTCAGCGGTTTGCCGAGTTGCAGGCCATCCAGCGTAGCGACCTGGTCGCAGCCGATAATGAGTGCGTCAGGATGGGTGGAGCCCACCTTGCAGGCTTTTTCTTGCGCCAGCCGCAGGGCAGTGGCTTCGGAGGTTTCATTGGGTTGCGGGGTTTCATTCACGTCGGGCGAGACGACGGAGAAGGGTAATTGCAACCGTTCCAGCAGTTCGCGCCGGTAGGGGGAGGAGGAGGCGAGGATGAGATTCATATTGATGCCGTCATTCCCGCCCCCGACTAAAGCATTCGAGGGCAGGCTGCGGCGGGAATCCAGTCAAGCCCCTACGGAGTGAAGTGGTTCCATGTCGCTTCAATTGGCTAGTCTGGATTCTGGCCTTCGCCAGAATGACGGAGTTGTTGGAGTTACTGAATTTCAATCAGCGTCTCATCAGGTGTCACGCTATCGCCTTTTTTCACATGAATGGCAATCACAACACCTTCTTTGGCAGACTGGATTTCGTTTTCCATCTTCATGGCTTCGATGACCAGTACGCCGTCACCCGCCTTGATCTTGTCGCCGACCTTGACCTTGACGTCCACGATGGTGCCAGGCATGGCGGTGGTGACGCAGCCATCGTGTGTGGGGCGTGGGCGGCTGCCGATGCTGGCGGTTGCCGTTTTTTTCTTGCTACCACCGCTGCCTCCACCGGAGACCTGTACTTCGCTTAAGGTTTCGACGATGACTTCTTCGGAGACACCATCCACAGACACGTAGAACGGGCGCTGTTCTTCTCCAGCATGGCCACTACCAGTGAGTTTGATGTGGAAGGTTTCGCCATGCAACGTGACATTGAATTCGCTGGGGGCGTATCGCGCTGCGGACGGCGTGGCAGCTTCTTTAGCGAGCAGGGGGTCGGCCTTGAGTGTGCCAGCGTTGCGCTCTTGCAAAAAGGTCTGCGCCAAGTCAGGAAACATGGCGTAGGTCAGCACGTCTTCCTCGGTTTTGGCCAATTTTTCGCACTGCGCGGTCAAATGCACCATCTCGGCTTCTAACAAGTCCGCCGGACGACAGGTGATGACTTCAGCATCGCCTACGGCTTGTGTTTTGACCTTGTCGTTGACCGGAGCGGGCGGCTTGCCATATTGGCCTACAAAGTAATTTTTCACCTCATTGGTAATGGATTTGTAGCGCGAACCAGTGAGTACATTCAACACCGCTTGTGTGCCGACTATCTGCGAAGTGGGCGTAACCAGCGGCGGAAAGCCTAAATCTTGGCGTACGCGAGGAATCTCTGCCAGCACTTCATCCATGCGATTGAG
>JANYIK010000167.1 GCA_025362115.1 Methylophilaceae bacterium | reverse complement strand
TCATCATGCATCGTAGAAATCCCGACGCAGGCCGTTAACAAAAACAAACTGAAACCTCCAAGCACAATCAATGTGCCAAAGCTCCCTACCCCCTTCACGCCCCTCCCTCTCATGCCACCTCCATCCCACACCATCCATCATCATTCGCCACACCCGACAAACCAAAGCTCTTCACCTGCAACATCCCGCCATTAAAGTTGGTGTCATTAGCAAACAGGCTGGCCTGGGTGATGAGGTAGCTGGATTGCCCGCTGCTGACACTGACGCTGTCGTCCGCCGCCATGATGATCGGTTGATCTAGCTTGATGTTGCCGATGTCCCGTCCGCATGTCCGCTGTCCGGGGTTGTATGTCAACTTAGTCATTTTTTCGCTTTTTCCTCTCTGTCAAGATTAGCTTTTACTGTAATTTGTCTGTTACTCCAGTTGCTAATGCCAAGTTTTTAGGTTGACAGGCAACAATTGCCCAATCGCTTTCATCCGCTAGCGTACTTTTCCACGGACAGGCCGTTGCCGATATGGCTTGCTCTGTTTTGCTGCCCGTCATCGCAGTTCAACCCCTGTCAGGAGTCCATCCCATGCTTCAAACCAGTATTCTTTGTTAGGTCGTATTTTATAGGGGTCAATACCTTGCCAAGCTTCGTCCGGCGTTTGTCCGTCTAGATTCTGGTGTGGTCGGATGTGGTTGTACCAGTGTTGGAAGCGTGCGAGGTCTTGGTTGAGCTGCGCGGCTACGCCGTCCCTCTCCCTATGCCCCGCTCCGCGCCCCACGGATTGGGCTGCATCCCAATCCGGCTCCGGCGGTGCAAAGCATGCTTTGCAGTCATTCTGGCGTAGGCCAGAATCCAGTTCAAGTAATTAATGACGACACGATTCATATCACTCCGTTGATGCTTGACTGGATTCCCGCCCCCGATTAAAACATTCGAGGGCAGGTTCTACACGAGAATGACAAACTATCCGCCAAAAGAAATATCCAGCAAGTCTTCGTCTATTTTGCCTGCACGGAAGGTATTGCCGCTGTCCATATTGGTGACGATGACCTGCGCTGGCGCGAACAGCATGGGGTCTATTTTGTAGAAATCGTACTTGACCGCCTTGAAGATTTCAGCAAACGGCTTGCCGTAGTCGGGGGAAGTTCCGGCGGGAAGTTTTTCGGCCAGGTTTTTGGCATCGTCGTCGCTGCCTTTGACGAACAGATGCACTTGCCCGCCGTACAGAATCGCGTCGTTGGTGCGTCCCATGCCGGTGACAAAATCTTTGGCGGGTGGCGCGAAAGGCGCTGCGGCCACACCATCCACGATGTGATTGAGGTCAAATTGCAAGGCGTGGACTTTATGCATGGCCACTTCCAGCACCCTCGCTACGACTTGAAAAGAACCCGCCAATGAGCGCGTGGGGGTAAGGATGAATGTCAGTTTTTCCGCCACCAAACCAGTATCTCGCGCCACCTTTTCCACCACTTCTGCGGGCGGGATTTTATCTACTTCCAGCACCAACACGGCACTGTCGCACTGGTCTTTATAACCTAGCTCTTTGTATAACTCTTCTTTCACCGCAATGGCGCGTCCGGGACCAGAACCCAGCGCGAAAAAATCGCCGTGGTTCAAGCTCCAACCGGCGTATTGGCTGCCTAAGCAAGCCAGCACGGGGTTACTGCTATGCACACAAATCTCAAACGGCCAGCGGCGTGAAGGTGAATGCTGCAAACGCACAGCCCCTAGACCACCCATGCAAATTTCGGCCACCAAACGCCCAACTTCCAGGCCACCCGCGTGTTTGATGCCTGCGTCAATCACGGTAGCGCCCGATTCCAAGCGCTCAACGCTGATGCGGAGCGCCTTGGCATTCTGTTTCATGGATTGCACGAGAGACGCGGCCAAGCCGTTAACGCTGGGCCAGAGGGTGGTGTCAATTGGCGCGTGGCTCATGATGGGTCGTCCAGCGAATAGAAAGGAGCCAATTGTGCCTCAAGTTGGTTGGCTCTGGCAAAGGCTAGATTTTTTGCGGTAGTAGCGTCGGCGGCGCTGGCCAGCACGCTACAGAGTGGTCGGTTTTTGAATACCGTATCCAGCGGCGTGTCTACTACCCAGTCAGGCCAGATAAGGCTTTCGGGAATATGAATGCGGTGGGTGGCATACACAATAGCGTGCGCTTTAGCCTTGGTAGCGTCGGATAAGGGCATCAACACGCCCTTGCAGGCTTGTAGGTGATGCTCAAATAGCTGGTCATATAAATCAACAGTAGCGGTAAGGCGCGGGTTGATTTCCAGCGCCAATACTTCATCTCCAGCCAGTATGAAATCCAGGCTATTCAAGCCGCGCAATGCCAAGTGAGCAGTCAGTTGTTGCGCGGTCTCCGCCATCTGTGTTTTTGTGCGCTCAGGTAAATCCGTTTGGCTGACCGCACCCCCATAACGATATGGCATGGCATAAGTTGGGGCGCACCATTGTTCGTTAAAGCCAACAATTCTGGCCTGGCGGCCATCCGCCAAAAACAATACTGAAACCGGCTTGCCTTCAACTTTGCGCTGAAAATAATCACCACTTTGGAATTGACCCAGTTGGAATTGACCCAATCGAAACTGACCCGACTCGCGGATGTGTGTGCCGCCAGAGCCGCCACCTGACTTGATGAGCCAACCTTCATCCGACGGGGTGGTGTATTGCACGGGCGGATGCGGAATGTTGAGTTGATCCAGCAACGCAAAAAAGCTGGGCGGATGTTTGATTTTGGCTACAGTGGCGGCATCATTGCCCAGCAATGGATAATGCGTTGCGACTCTTTCCAGCAACTTAGGCTGGCTTTCCAAACCGCTGCCGTACACCACGGCTGTGACACCTTCCAGTGACGACAACTTTTGCCACAAATCGTCCGCGTCAAAACCGTTATTCGAGTACCTAACCGCCATGCTCTGCACACAAAAACGCCGCGTTTCGGCATCGTTGAATGCGTCTAACGCGGCGACTTTGTAACCTACTTGCGCGGCGGCCATCACATATGGCCGAGCACAAACGGCGATAACGACGATCAATCTAGGTGTTTTCTTGCCACCTCAAATGCAGAGAGGAAATCCAAATACACATGGGTCTGGCCTTCTAGCATCTTTTTCAACAGCAAGTTTTGTATCTGGTACTTGTTATTGCCTATCGCCAGTGCACCAAAACCAACGGCATTGGTGCCCGCAATCGGCTCGGCATTGGCCATAGGGCCTACGCCTTCTGCACCAGTGGGCGGCACGGCATTGGTATCTACTACTATTTTCAAGGTAGGAGAGTCTTTCATCTGCGCTAACTCAATCACACGAATCCCAGCTGTAGCGGTACACAAAGCCACATCGGTTTTTTGCAAAATGGCCTTTTTGAGATTTTCGCTCGATCCATCAACGTAACCAATTTTAGTGCCGTAATGCTTGTTATAAGATTCAGCTTTAGCCTTCACATCATCTACCGAGCGATGAGCCACCAGCTCGACCTCAGCACCATGCTTGGCAGCGATCACCGCGGTACAGCCTCCCACAGGGCCGGTTGCGCCAAAAATACTGACTTTGCATCCGTTCAAATCCTGACCATGCGCTTTTTTCAATTGTGCTTCCACCATTGCCATCATCGCCGCACTGGTAGTAAAAGCACCGGAAGGATCTGCAAACACGGAGACTTCAAAAGGAGGAATCATGGATTTTTTGGCAATGGCTAACATTTCCATTGCCAAATCAATATCGCGACCGCTAATGAAAACGCCAGTGCGCCAAACACCACGCGGACCACGCGAAAAAATAGCATCCTGCACCAGTGTTTTTACCTCCTCCAACACCACATTGGTATAAGGCACGATAGCGTTATAGCCAGCATCGTAGGCCATGTTGGCGTCAAACGGACTGACGTTCCTGTCAGGCGTGATGACGTGCAGTACGTATGGTCTTTCCATGTTTTCACCCATTTTCTAAAAAATTGACTCCCCGCAATAGCTTAACCTAAATCTTACACATAACTTAAGTGTCTTGCTACCCAACTATTACAGCGCCTCGGTTATTTGCACGACAAACCAGAACTTTGAGTGCTGGCTCGGACTGCCGTAGCCCAGCACTTAAGGATTCTGCCTGGCTCTGACTGGCCACCACCGCATACCCTGTCGGGCCCCACGAGCTTTGGCCTAAACACGTCACACCTTGACTTTCTAGCCATTGCATAGCACTCGCCACTAAGCTGCTAGTGTAGTGTCCACCGCCTTGCGCGGGAGCAAAATAGTCGCCCACCAATTGTTGTATTTCGGTAATCGCGCTGCCAAATTCGCTTAAGTTTTCTTCAGCCAAAGCTGGCAACGCCTGCATCAGCACCAACCGTGCAATATGCGCGGCGTGTATGGCCGGGAATTCTGGCAGATCCTTAAAAGCTTGCAACTCGGCCTTGCCGTGTACGCCTTGCGTAGTGTTATCCATCACCAGCAATACGCGCCAGCTTGTGGGAAAATCCAGTCGCGCCAGCACAGGCGGCACGATAGTGTTGGCACCATGTCCGCCATCCACTACCAGTCCGCCATGCTCAAACACCCCTACACCTACGCCAGAACGCATCCCGCGCCCCACCCAACCCGCAATCGCGCGCGCGCTTATCGGCAATTGATATAGCCTGGCCAGCGCGGTTCCCACCGCCAAGGCCAATTGAGTACCGGAACCCAAACCCGCGTGTTCGGGAATGGCTTGTCTGATATTAAAATGTGCGCCGACTTTAATGCCAGAAGAGATGCCAGCCTTGGCGACAAACTGATGTGCATATTCCAACACACGTTCTGCCAGTAAACCTTCAACGCTAAAAGCAGCTTGTTGGCTGGCAGTAATCACCGTCGCCGGATTATCCAAAGACAAGCCTATGCTGCCAAAGCGCCTCCCCAAACCGCCGTGCAAGTCAATAAACCCCATGTGCAAACGGGCGGTAGTTTGGATTGTCACCAAATCAGGATGTGCGGTAGGCTGTGTCGTAGATTGCATCGTGATAGTATATTGATGACCATAGCGTTTAGCCTAGCATTATGAATAACTCCACACTGCCACAAGCTTTTCAATCCATCACCTGCCCCGCTTGCGGCTTGTTGTGCGACGACATTCATTTGGCACGCGATACCACGGACAATCTTGCCGTCACGCAAAATGGCTGCCAAAAAAGCATCACGTTTTTCGGCCGTCCAGCGCTTAGTTCGTCAGCAAAAATCAATGGCAAACCAGCCAGTCTTGATGAGGCTATCACCCGTGCCGCTCAACTATTGAGCGCGTCTAAGCAACCCTTATTTGCCGGACTGGGAACCGACGTCAATGGCATGCGATCCGTCATGCGTCTGGCCGATAAATCTGGCGCGGTGCTGGATCACATGAACTCCAATGGGTTTATGCGTAATATTCAGGTGATACAAAACTCCGGCTGGCAAGTCACCACCTTGACCGAGGTGCGAAACCGCGTGGATTTGCTGGTAATCATTGGTAGCGACGTGGTCAGTATATTGCCGCGTTTTTTCGAGCGCGTGGTATGGAATAAGGAATCCATGTTTGGGCAAGACACCGGCAAACGTGAGGTCGTCTATTTAGGCGGGCGTGATTTGGATACCAACCCCGGCATCAGCCCCGATGGCCGCAAGCCGCAAGTATTGCCGTGCGATTCCGCACACTTGCCAGAAGTGGTTGCCACACTGCGTGCCTTGGTTTCCGGGAAAAAGCTGTATGCCACTGAAGTTGCCGGTATCACCATCAGTGATTTGCAGAACCTAGCCGAGCGCTTGGCAAAAGCGCAATACAGTGTAGTCGCCTGGGCGCCTCCAGCACTCAATTTTGCCCACGCGGAGCTGACGGTACAGAACATCACCGAGCTGGTGAAAACTTTGAACAAAACCACGCGCTCGTCAGGATTACCGCTAGGTGGTAGCGATGGCGACATGAGCGCAAACCAAGTATGTACATGGATCTCCGGCTATCCGTTACGCACCAGCTACGCCAGAACCTACCCCGAACACGATCCCTATCACTTCTCTACTGAGCGCTTATTAAACTCCGGCGAAGCTGACACCTTATTGTGGGTGTCATCGTTCAACCCTGAGCGCACACCGCCTGCCACCAAGATTCCGACCATAGTACTAGGCCACAGTGCGATGACTTTTGAACAAGTACCGGAAGTGTTCATCCCCATCGCCACGCCCGGGGTGGATTACAGCGGCATCATGTTCCGTATGGATAACGTGGTATCGCTACCGGTAGAGCAATTGCGAACGAACGACTTACCAACTTTAAGCGCAGTGATGAGCGCCATTGAAGAAGCTTGCACATGCTAACCAAACTCACAGGCGGCAAGGTTTACGACCCAGCAAACAAGATTGATGGCCAAATCAGGGATATCTACATCCGCGATGGGCGCATCGTGGAACGGCCTTTGGAACACGAACCCGTTAACCAAGAATACAACTTAAGCGGCAAAATCGTCATGGCAGGTGCGATTGACATGCACACGCACATTGGCGGCGGCAAGGTGAATATCGCGCGGATGCTGCTGCCGGAAGACCACCGCGGCGACCCCGTGGCACACACCGAGCTATGTCGCGCCGGATGCGGTCATGTCGCCCCCTCCACCCTGACCACCGGTTATCGTTACGCCGAGATGGGTTATACCGCAGGTTTCGAGCCAGCCGTGTTGCCTATCAATGCGCGACAGGCGCATCTGGAAATGGGTGACACGCCGATCATTGATAAAGGCGGCTACGCCATGCTGGGTAGCGACGACCTGCTGCTGCGCATGATGGCGGCAAAACGCGACCAGAATGCCATCAACGATTATGTGGCGTGGACCATGCATGCTTCGCAAGCCATGGGCATCAAGGTGGTGAATGCGGGCGGTATTAGCGCCTTCAAATTCAACCAGCGATTTTTGGATTTGGACGAACAGAATTCGCACTATCAAGTGACCCCCAGAGAAGTGCTAAACACTTTATCCCGCGCGGTTTACGAGCTAGGCGTGCCGCATCCGCTGCATGTGCATGGCAATAACCTCGGCGTACCGGGCAACGTGGAAACCACGCTCAATACCATGGCAGGTGTGGAAGGCTACCCCATCCACCTCACCCACATCCAGTTTCACTCTTACGGCACGGAGGGTGACCGTAAATTTTCATCGGGTGCTGCACGCATCGCCGAAGCCATCAACCAGCGCAAGAATGTCTCGGCAGACGTGGGGCAGATTCTGTTTGGGCAAACGGTGACGGCCTCTGGCGACAACATGAGCCAATTCCGCAACGCCCACTTGGGTAGCCCGCACAAGTGGGTATGTATGGATATTGAGTGCGACGCGGGTTGTGGCGTGGTACCGTTCAAATACAAGGATCAGAACTTCGTCAACGCGCTGCAATGGGCGATAGGTTTGGAGATTTTCTTGCTGGTGGATGACCCGTGGCGCATCTTTTTGACCACCGACCATCCCAACGGCGCGCCTTTTACCAGCTATCCGCATCTCATCAAGCTATTGATGGATAAGACCTTTAGGAACGATGTTTTCTCGCGCATCAGCCCTGATGCTCAGGCCATGAGTACACTGGCTTCGATAGACCGCGAGTATTCTTTATACGAAATCGCCATCATGACCCGTGCTGGAGCCGCCAAACTGGTGGGGCTGCACGACCGTGGGCATTTGGGCGCAGGCGCTGGCGCTGACATCACGGTCTACACCGACCAGCCTGACCGCGAGGCCATGTTTGCCAAGCCGGATTATGTGTTCAAGGACGGTGAGTTAGTCGTAAAAGACGGGCAAGTAGTAAAAGTCACTTGGGGTGCGACGCACACGGTAAAACCGGAGTTTGATCGCGGAATTGAAAAGGAGATTAAAAAGTATTTTGACGCTTACCACACGGTGAATATGGAACATGTAAAAGTCACTGACCAGCACATCGCCGATGACGGGCGTGGCCGGGTGCAAGTGCATGAATGCAAGGGCAGGCGCGAGAAGACCACAGCATGAACATCAATGGCGTAGAAATAGACGACACCTTCGCCGAAGCCTTCAACATGCGCGGCACACGGGTCATCATCACCGCGCAGAACCTGAAATGGGCGTACCACGCGGCGAATGCCATGACTGGATTCGCCACCTCCGTCATCGGCTGCGGCGTAGAGGCGGGGATCGAGCGCGAACTTAACTCCGATGAAACGCCCGATGCCAGGCCAGGGGTGGCGATTCTGATGTTTGCCATGGGTAGTGCGGTGCTGATGAAACAGCTGGAAACCCGCATGGGGCAATGCATCCTCACCTGCCCCACAGCGGCGGCATTTTCCGGGATTGAGGGTGACAAGGAAACAGTGACACCCATCAATCTGGGTAAAAATTTAAGGTTCTTCGGCGACGGTTTCCAAATCTCCAAACAGTTCGGCGGCAAGCGCTATTGGCGTGTTCCGGTGATGGATGGCGAGTTTTTGACCGAAGAAACCACCGGCATGGTGCGTGCCATAGGTGGCGGAAATTTCCTGATTCTGGCGACTTCGCAACCGCAAGCCTTGGCCGCAGCCGAAGCCGCGATTGAAGCCATGAAAAAAATCCCCAACGTCATCATGCCCTTCCCCGGCGGCGTGGTGCGCTCCGGCTCCAAAGTCGGTTCAAAATACAAGACCATGTTCGCCTCCACCAACGACGCGTTTTGCCCAACACTCAAGGGCATCACCAACACCGAGCTTTCACCAGAAATCGAGTCGGTAATGGAAATTGTGATCGACGGCCTCACCGAAACCGACATCCGCAAAGCCACCAAAGTCGGCATCACGGCAGCTTGTGAGCTGGGTGCAGCAAACGGCATCAAACGTATTTCAGCGGGTAACTATGGCGGAAAACTAGGGCAGTTTCAGTTTCATTTGCGGGAAATCATGAGTGAGATTACAGCATGAGTGCGCTGACTTTCACCCTCAAAACACAACCGAAGCAAAGCGTGGATATGTCACCCATCACGCCGGATTTACTGGCAGATAAGTCACTGGCGGAGATTCAGGCGATTCCACTGCAATGCGGCAACCAGCAGCTTCGCGCCGATGCGCTGTTTGAGATTACTGGCAGCGATAGCAGCCAACTTGTCATCCACAGCAGTGAAAAACTTAATTACTTGGGCGCGAAACTCGGCCTAAAATTAAAATCCGGCAACCTTACCATCCACGGCAACACAGGCGCGTATTTAGGGTTGCAGATGAAATCCGGCGCGATTACTTTACACGGCAATGCGGAAGCCTTTGCCGCCTGCGAAATGGCGGGCGGTTTGCTGCATGTGCATGGCAACGTCGGCGACTTTTTGGGCGGCGCATTACCGGGCAACAGAAAAGGTATGCGCGGCGGCACGGTGATTATCACCGGCAACGCCGGCGACCGCGCGGGCGACCAGATGCGGCGCGGCATGATATTGATCGAGGGCAATGTAGGCAGCTATTGCGCCTCGCGCATGTTGGCCGGGACGATAGGCGTGATGGGTAAAATGGGGGTTTATTTAGGCTTTGGTATGCGGCGCGGCACATTATTACTGTTTAATTCGCCCGCATTAAGCCCTACAATACAGGACTGTGGCAGCCACACCCTGCCATTTCTGAAGCTGATGTTTAAGTCTATGCGTGGCCTGCCGAGCAAATTTGCACAGCTTGAAAACAACCGTGTGCGTCGCTTTGCGGGAGATGCTGCCGTGGATGGCAAGGGTGAAATTCTAGTGTTTGGAGAGTAGTAGTGTCAGAACAAATAATCAAATTAGACAAGCTCAAGCAAAAACGCGGCAAACCCAAAGGCCGCGTGGTTGACCCTGCCGCTAAAACAGAAATTCTTGCGCTGCTCAAGGATGAATCGCGGGCGCCGGATTTGCTCATCGAACATCTGCACAAAATTCAGGATCACTACGGCCACATCTCTGCCAAGCACATCACTGCGCTGGCGGCGGAGATGAAACTGTCGCAAACCGAGGTCTATGAAGTCGCTACCTTCTATCATCATTTCGATGTCATCAAAGAAAACCAAACACCGCCACCCCCGTTGACGGTGCGCGTGTGCGAGTCTTTGACCTGTGAAATGGCGGGCGCTCATGGCCTAGTAGATGCGTTAAAAAAAGGCTTGGGCGATGGCGTGCGCGTGCAACCGGTGCCCTGTGTGGGGCGCTGTGACACGGCACCAATAGCCGTGGTTGGGCAAAACCCAATAGACCACGCCACCGCAGAAAATGTGCAGCAAGCAGTCTCGACAAAAGCCATTACAGCGGAAGTCACCAACTACGTCAGCTACGATGCCTACAAGGCGGGTGGCGGCTACCAGCTCTATCAGGAATGCATGTCCGGCAAGCGCACTGCCGAAGACCTCATTAAAATCATGGAAAACTCGGGCTTGCGTGGGCTCGGTGGCGCAGGCTTCCCCGTCGGCCGCAAATGGCGCATCGTCAGTAGCCAACCTTCTCCACGCTTGATGGCGGTCAATATTGACGAAGGCGAACCCGGCACTTTCAAGGATCGCTATTATCTGGAGCTTGATCCGCATCGTTTCCTGGAAGGCATGCTGATTGCCGCTTGGGCGGTGGGCATTTCCAAAATCTGGATTTACCTGCGTGATGAATACGCGGGTTGCCGCAAAATTTTGACCAAAGAGATTTTCAATCTGCAAAAGAACCGCCCCGCTGCGCTGCCAGAGATTCATCTGCGGCGCGGTGCCGGGGCTTATATCTGCGGCGAAGAATCCGCCATGATCGAATCTATCGAAGGCAAACGCGGCATGCCACGCCTGCGCCCGCCTTTTGTCGCCCAGGTCGGCCTGTTTGGCCGCCCCACGCTGGAGCACAACATGGAATCGGTGTACTGGGTGCGCGATATCGTGGAAAAAGGCGCGGAATGGTTCACGGCGCATGGTCGCCGCGAGCGTAAAGGTTTACGTTCATTCTCGGTGAGCGGTCGCGTCAATAAACCCGGTGTACATCTGGCCCCGGCTGGTATTTCCATGCGTGAACTCATAGACGAATATTGCGGTGGCATGCAGGCTGGTCATGAGTTCTACGGCTATTTCCCTGGTGGCGCATCGGGTGGGATTCTGCCTGCGAGCCTAGGCGATGTACCGATGGATTTTGATACGCTGAATCAGTATGGCTGCTTCATTGGTTCAGCTGCCGTAGTGGTGTTTTCGCAACATGATAAAGCACGCGATTTGGCGCTTAATGCCATGAAGTTTTTCGAGGATGAATCCTGCGGCCAATGCACGCCCTGCCGCGTGGGCACTGCCAAGGCGGTCAAGCTGATGGCACAAAAAACTTGGGATAAACCCTTGCTGGATGAACTCTCTGTGGCCATGATGGATGCTTCTATTTGCGGCTTAGGTCAAGCAGCACCAAATCCGCTGAACTGTGTGATTAAATACTTTGCCGACGAATTAAAGTAGGATTACCCCTCATGAATGCACCCGCTAATACCATCAACTTCCTGCTCAACGGTGAAAACGTCACCGCGTTCGAGGGCGAAACCATCATCCAGACCGCCAAACGACATGGCGTGGAAATCCCACATCTGTGCTATAGCGAAGACCTGCGCCCAGATGGTAATTGCCGCGCTTGCATGGTGGAGATCAAAGGCGAACGTGTTTTGGCGCCATCTTGCTGCCGAGCACCCGCTGCCGATATGGAAGTGCACTCTAATAATGAACGCGCAGTAAAAGCGCAAAAAATGGTGCTGGAATTACTGCTTTCCGACATGCCCGAAAAGCAATACACACTGGACAACGAACTCACCCAGTGGGCAAACAAGATGGAGGTGAAAAATCCTCGCTTTGCCCCCCGTTTGTCACCGGATGCGGATCTTTCCAACCCTGCCATTGCAGTCAATCTGGATGCCTGTATCCAATGTACCCGTTGTGTTCGTGCCTGTCGCGAGACCGAAGTCAACGATGTCATCGGCTATGCTTTCCGTGGCAGTCATTCTGAAATTGTGTTCGATCAGGGCGATCCTATGGGTGACAGCACGTGCGTCACCTGCGGCGAATGCGTTCAAGCATGTCCTACGGGTGCGCTTTCACCAGGTAATGGGGCATCTGAAGTAGTGCCAGACAAAAAAGTGGATTCCGGATGCCCTTTCTGCGGCGTGGGTTGCCAGCTGACCTACCATGTCAAAGACAACAAGATCATCAAGGTCACGGGGCGCGACGGCCCAGCCAATCATGGTCGTTTATGTGTCAAAGGGCGCTACGGTTTTGACTACCCTAACCATCAACATAGACTGACCAAGCCGCTGATACGCAAACCCGGCGCAAAGAAAGACATCAATGCCGAGCTTGACCCTGCTAATCCTTATGAGTTATTCCGCGAAGCCAGTTGGGATGAAGCGCTGGATTTCGCCGCCAATGGCTTGAAGAAAATTCTTGAACGCGATGGCAAATACGCGCTGGCGGGCTTTGGCTCGGCCAAGGGCAGCAACGAAGAAGCGTATTTGTTCCAAAAACTCATCCGTACAGGTTTTGGCACCAATAACGTAGACCACTGCACGCGTCTGTGTCACGCCTCCTCCGTGGTTGCACTGCTAGAAGGTGTAGGCTCTGGCGCTGTGTCTAACCCAGTGTCCGACGTGCAATATGCGGAAGTGGTCATCATCATCGGCTCTAATCCAGTTGTGAACCATCCTGTAGCTGCTACCTTCATCAAAAACGCGGTGAAAAAAGGTACGACCAAACTGATTCTGATGGATCCACGCCGTACTGAATTGGCGCGGCACGCTGAGTATTACTTACCCTTCAAACCAGATACTGATGTGGCGATGCTCAACGCTCTACTCAACGTCATCGTCACCGAAGGTTTGGTAGACGAAGAATTCGTCAAAAATCGCACCGAAAACTACGAAGCGCTGAAAGAGAATATCAAAGGCTACACGCCAGAAGCGATGGCACCTTTATGTGGCATAGACGCGCAAACTTTACGTGAAGTGGCAAGACTGTATGCCACCTCTAAAAGCTCGATGATTCTATGGGGCATGGGCATCTCTCAACACGTGCATGGCACCGACAACTCGCGCTGCTTGATTGCACTTTCCATGGTCACCGGCCAAATAGGCCGTCGCGGCACTGGCTTACACCCATTAAGAGGCCAGAATAACGTGCAAGGCGCTTCGGATGTAGGCTTGATTCCTATGTGCTTTCCCGATTATTTGCGCGTAGATAATGCTGATGCACATGCAAGATTTGAAAGTCTGTGGAACGCCAAACTCGATAGTAAACCCGGTTTAACCGTGGTGGAAATCATGGATGCCGCCTATGACGGCAAGATTAAAGGCATGTATGTGGAAGGCGAGAACCCCGCCATGTCCGACCCCAACAGCAATCACTCATGCGCTGGATTAGCCAATCTTGAGCATTTAATTGTGCAAGATTTGTTCATGACCGAAACTGCATTTCTAGCCGACGTGGTATTACCCGCTTCTTCCTACTCTGAAAAAACCGGCACCTTCACCAACACGGATCGCATCGTACAGCTTGGTCGCCAAGCCGTGGAACCTCCTGGCGAGGCACGTCAAGACTTGTGGATTATTCAGGAAATCGCAAAGCGCTTAGGCTTGAACTGGAACTACAGTGGCGTTAAAGACGTATTCAACGAAATGCGCAAAGCCATGGACAGCATCGCCGGAATTACTTGGGAGCGTTTGGAGCGTGACAGTGCAGTGACCTACCCTTGCGAGCAAGAAGGCGACCCTGGACAAGAAGTCATCTTTGAAGAAGACTTTCCACGCCCTAACGGAAGAGGCAAATTCGTTCCTGCTGACATCATCCCCGCCGATGAACGCCCAGATGCTGAGTATCCGCTGGTGTTAATTACTGGCCGCCAACTGGAGCACTGGCACACTGGCAGCATGACGCGTCGCGCCAACGTATTAGATGCCATCGAACCCGCACCTACGGTCAGTATGCACCCGCTGGACTTAGACGCCATTGGCGCAGTTCCAGACGATGTGCTCACTGTAGAATCACGACGAGGCAAAGTCACTCTTTACGCCCGTGCCGATGATGGTATGCCACGTGGCAGTGTGTTCATGGCATTCTGCTACTACGAAGCGGCAGCCAATAAACTCACCAACCAAGCACTAGACCCGTACGCAAAAATTGCCGAAGTAAAATACTGTGCGGTACGCGTAAGTAAGGGCGGTGCAGCGCCCCTTGATTTGGGCTATCACAGCCCCGCAGTTGAAGCAGCAGCAATGGCGTAAAAATAATGCCTAAATTGCAGAAAAAAGGTATTATTAGCCGCGTAATTAAGATGGTAATATTTCACAAACGCTTTTCATAAACCCTTAGAGCAACACCCAAATTTGGAGGATATATCGTGGCAATGACCCAAATGGCATTAGATTCACTGGATTTTGACGGTACCGTGGCACTGGCTACCAAGGTAGCTCCTCACGTGGACATTCTTGAAATTGGTACCCCATGCATCAAGCACAACGGTATCAAGATGCTGGAAACCCTGAAGGCTAAATTCCCAAATAACAAAATCCTGGTCGAC
>JANYIK010000143.1 GCA_025362115.1 Methylophilaceae bacterium | reverse complement strand
TCAAAGGCATCGTCAATGGTGATTATGACCATCTGCCTGAGCAAGCGTTCTACATGGTTGGCGGCATCGAAGAAGCCGTGGAAAAAGCTAAGACGCTATAAATATCATGGCAATGACTATTCATGTAGACGTAGTAAGCGCAGAAACCTCGATTTTCTCTGGCTTGGCGGAATTCGTTGTAGCCCCGGCAACCTTGGGCGAAGTTGGTATTTTCCCGCGTCACGCCCCGCTTATCAGCCGCATCAAGCCGGGCGCGTTACGCATCAAGCTGCCGGATGAAGCAGAAGAACTGTTAATTTTTGTTTCTGGTGGGCTGTTGGAGGTTCAACCCGGCGTAATTACCGTGTTGGCAGACACTGCTATTCGCGGTCATGATTTGGATGAAGCTAAAGCGCTGGAAGCCAAGCAAGCCGCAGAAGTCGCGATGAAGGATAAATCTTCACAAGTGGATTATGCACGTGCCCAAGCAGAGTTGATGGAGGCGTTAGCCCAATTGCAAGCGATTCAGAAACTGAAGAAAAAAACGCACTGATTCATAGTGCTAACGTATTACAAAGGCGGCCTTGGCCGCCTTTTTTGTTTATACTTACGTCATGCTAGTTACTCAACTCAACATTGTCATCCTTGCTGCGGGTAAGGGGACGCGTATGCATTCCAGTTTACCCAAAGTGTTGCATCCGCTGGCGGGTACTCCCATGTTGACTCACGTTATCACCACGGCAAAAGCGCTCAAACCCTCAAAGTTATGCGTAGTCTATGGTTTTGGTGGGAATTTGGTGGTGCAGACTATCGCCGATGACAGCATCATCTGGGCGATGCAAGCAGAACAAAAGGGTACAGGTCACGCGGTGCAGCAAGCGGCTCAACATCTTGAGCAGGAAAGTATTACCTTAGTGCTTTTTGGCGACGTGCCATTGATTCGCAGGGACACGTGTGAACGGGTGGTGAATGAGGCTGAAAAAGGTGTATTGACACTACTTACTTTGAATATGACGAATCCCACTGGTTACGGGCGCATTTTACGGAATAGCAAAGGCAGCATCGTTGGCATCGTTGAGCAAAAAGACGCGACTGAACAGCAGCGCCAAATCAACGAGGTGAACACAGGTATCATGGCTATACCTAGTCGTCATTTGACGACATGGCTACAGCGCTTAAAGTCGGACAATGCGCAAGGCGAATACTATTTGACCGACATCGTCGCGATGGCGGTGGCAGATGGCGTGGCGGTGACGAGTGTTGTTGCAGTGGATAGCGCAGAAGTGTTCGGGGTAAATAGCAAAAAAGATTTAGCCACATTGGAGCGTGCCTATCAAAACCAAATTGCAGAGCAATTGTTGGCGCAAGGTGTGACTTTGGCCGACCCTGCACGTATTGATGTGCGTGGGTCACTCAATTGTGGTCAAGATGTTGCGATTGATGTGAACTGTGTGTTCGAGGGCACCGTAACACTGGGCCATCACGTGCAAGTCAGCGCTAACTGTGTCATCCGTAACGCATGTATTTCAGATGGCGCAAAAATAGCCGCTTTTAGTCATATTGATGACGCAGAAATTGGGCAAGATTGCCGTATCGGACCTTATGCCAGAATCCGACCCGGAACGCGTTTAAGCGCCCAAACGCATATCGGCAATTTTGTAGAAATCAAAAATAGTGATGTTGGCTTCAACAGTAAAATCAATCACTTGAGCTATGTGGGTGATAGCACCGTGGGCAAGGATGTGAATATAGGAGCGGGGACGATTACCTGCAACTATGATGGTGTGAATAAGCATCGCACCATCATTGAAGACGGCGCATTCATTGGCTCCGATACGCAATTGGTCGCGCCTGTCACTGTGGGTAAGGATGCCACTATTGCGGCAGGTTCTACCATTACCAAAAACGCGCCAGCGGGCGAACTAAGCTTGTCGCGCGGTAGGCAAGTCACTATCAAAGGCTGGAAACGGCCGACTAAAAAAGGTTAAAGGTATGTGCGGTATAGTTGGTGCAATCGCAGGACATGATGTAGTTGCTACTTTGGTGGATGGCCTCAAGCGGCTGGAGTATCGCGGGTACGATTCCGCAGGTGTGGCAATGTTGGCACATGGCAAAATCCACCGCGTACGCCGCGTGGGTCGCGTGGTGGAAATGGAACGCGCCGCTGCAGAGGAACATCTGGCTGGCAACTTAGGTATAGGCCACACGCGCTGGGCAACACACGGCGGCGTGACTGAACCTAACGCCCACCCACATGTTTCCGGCGATTTAATTGCTGTAGTACACAACGGCATTATCGAAAATCATGACGAAGAACGCGACCGTTTACAGGCTTTGGGCTACGTGTTTGAATCGCAGACAGACACCGAAGTCATCGCGCATCTGGTGCATTATCACTATCAACAAACGCATGATTTGTTTAAGGCGGTGCAAGATGCTGCCAAGCAATTGACGGGAGCCTACGCTATCGCGGTTTTAGCGGCGGATCAGCCGGAAATTCTCGTTTGCGCCCGTATGGGTTGCCCATTATTGATAGGATTAGGCGATAGCGCTTACTACGTCGCATCGGATGTATC
>JANYIK010000197.1 GCA_025362115.1 Methylophilaceae bacterium | reverse complement strand
CCCCAGAAAATATTGGTGCCGCTGAGCAGGGCTTGTGCTTGAGCAATGTAGGGGTAGGGCGGGCAAACCACGTAGTCGGCGTTGTCAAAGCCGCGTAGCCCGGCGCTATAGCCTTCCAGCAAGGCTTTGTTTTCGACGATGCTGCCGTGCATCTTCCAGTTGCCTACGACCATTTTGCGTCTCATTTTTAGAGGCATCACTTTTACTCCAGTAAGTCGAGCTTTTGTGCCAGCCATTTGGTGGTGGTGGCTTGGATGAGTATCGTCATCAAAATAGCGATGAACGTGACCGATGCGATCATCTCAGCGTGCGGGGCTTTCATGCCTAGCAGCATGCCTGCCAGCGCCCCGGGTATCACGCCGGTCTCGCGTGTCCAGCACATGAACAACCGCTCGTTGAAACCCCATTTGGCCTTGGTATCGGGTAACGTACAGAGGAATACCGTGGCGGGTCGTGCTATCAGCATGAAGATGGTCACGAGCGCCGCGCCACCGATGGCATATTCGCCCATCAGGGCAAAATTCACCTGCGAACCGAGCAGGATGAAGATGAACATGCGCATGATGAGCGAGGTGGTGAGGATGAAATCTTCCAGTTGGGCGCTGTCTTTCTTCGATACCTTAAAACCCAGTGCATCCTGGTTGCCGAGCATGATGCCAAACACGAATACCGCCATGAAGCCACTGGCCTGCAGGCCGTCTGCGCCCATATAGGCGCCGATGACCGCCATCAAAGTGACTACCGGGGCGTATTCGGCGAGGAAGCTGAATCGCTCATGCGCAATCAGCATGGCCGCCAGGTAGCCTAGGGCGCCACCAATGGCGATGCCGAACACCGTCTGTTTTACCAAATCCAGCGCTGCACTGCCTATCGAGAATTCACCGGTGCCCATAGCGATACCCAGTATGGTGAAAGTGAGGATGGCACCCATGGCATCGTTGAAGGCGGATTCGCTCATCACCGTTTGTGCCACACGCGGCTTGATGTGGATCTGCTTGAATACCGGCACCAGCGTGGCTGGATCGGTAGAGGCGATGACCGTCCCCAACAACAGGGCGACGATGAAAGGCAGGCCGAAGATGTAATAGGCAGCCAAGCCGGTGATGGCGGCGGTAATAAGCACGCCCACGGTAGAGATCAGCACTACCGTCAGCCATACTTGTTTCAATACCTTGAGACGTACCGAGGCGCCACCGTCGAACAGGATATAGCTGGAGCCGAAAATAAGCAGTAGTTGATTGATCGCGGAATCGGCTTTGACCTGGATCACCCCCAATATTTCTGGCCCAAGAAAAATCCCTACCAATAGCAATACCGCTACGTCGGGGATGCGCAGGAGCCGCGCCAATAAGCCGGATGCGCTGCCTGCCACCAATACCGTACCGATGAGTAGCAGGGTGTGTTTGGCGAGTTCGAGCGAGGCTGAAGTTTCCATGAGTTCAGTATAAGGGTTTGACGAAAATATGTGCGGGCGGCAGTTTTGCTTGCTGGCGTTGCATCATTTGCTGGTAAGCATCTTCCATGTGGTGCGTAAAAAGGGTGGTGTTGAACAGTGGGTGAGTGCTGATGTTTTGCTTGAGTTTCTGTTTCAGCGTGCTGATTTTTTCTGGATGTTGGGCAAGATCTAGCGCCATGTTGGCGTAATCTTCCAGTGATTGGGTAATGAGTTCTGGTAAGCCAACCGCGTGCAGCAGGCTCGCTGCCATTCTGCTGGCAAAGGTATCGCCTAAACAAGTCAGCACGGGTGCGCCTCCCCACAGCGCGTCGCTGGTGTTGGTGCCACCGTTGAATGGCTGAACGTCCAGCACTAAATCCGCTAGTTGATAGCGTGCAAGATGTTCAGGGTAGTGTAGCCGCCCGGCGAATATCAGCCTGTCCGGCGATACTTGTTGCTTCGCCGCCCAGCGCTTGAGGTTTTCGACCTGTTGCGGATGTTCGCCCAGTAGCCACAGCACACTATTTTCGGTGTTTTTGAGTAGATTCAACCAGGTGTTAAAAAAATCTGGATTGAGCTTGTAACCATTGTTGAAGCAGCAAAATACGAAATCTGAGTCTTTCAAGCCATGTGCGGCTCTGGTAGTTGCGGGGGCGATCTGGCGCTGGTCGTCATTGGCTTGAAACGTGTGTGGCAAATAAACCACTTTTTCAGAATAGTGTGTCCGTTGGTCTTCAGGGATGACGATAGTGTCGCCAATAATGTAGTCCATAAACGACGCGCCCATGGTGCTGGGAAACCCCAAATAATTGACTTGGATTGGGGCTAGCCGTGCTGCAAACAGTTCGGTTCTAGCGTGCTGCGTGTGCCCGGTCAAATCAATGGCGATGTCAATTTGTAAATCTCTTACCAAGGCCAAGGTCGCATCTGTGGACTGCTTGCTAACATCAATGAACTGGTCACAAGCCGCTGCGATACGCTTCTGTACAGGGTCTTCAGGCACATGGCTATATGAGAAGGCATAAACTTCAAATCGGCTACGGTCGTGTCGTTCAAGCAATCCTGCGGTTAAAAAGGCGACCGGATGAGTTTTGAAATCGGGCGAAAAATACCCTAATCGAATTTTAGGGTTTGCCGAATCAGGTTTTGGAGCAACAGAGGCGTTGGTTGGGGGATATTTCGCTGCAACGTAAATTTCTGCACATTGTTTTTGCACCGCCGCTGAAGTGCTGATCGCCAATACCGGCATCGGAGACGAGCATTTTTTACCTTGCTGAATATCAGCGATGAGCTGGCACGACGCTTCTTGCCAGTTGCTCCAGTCGCACAGTGTTTGTTTAGTCATCAGGCGCAAACCGCTTAAGAATTCGTAACCCGGGTTTAACGCAAGCGCTTGGTCAAAGTCTTGCAGAGCCTCCTCATAACGTCTTTGAATGTGCAGCGCTACCCCGCGATTTTTATAGGTATCCGCATTTTGCGGGTTAAGCCGAATGGCATGGGTGTAGTCTGCAATGGCTTCTTCAAAACGGTTAAGCGGTTGCAGTGCATTGCCACGATTATTGTAAATATCCGCAAAATTAGGATTGATTTTCAGCGCGTGACCAAAGCTGATGACAGCTTCATCAAAGCGCTTAAGCTCAGCAAGAGTATTGCCGCGGTTATAAACCGCGCCTAAATGTTGTGGATTAAGGAGAATCGCACGGTCAAAACTTGATAATGCTTCGGTTAAACGTCCCAGATCGCGCAAGGTATTGCCAAGATTGTTATGTGCGTCAGCAAAATCAGGCTTGAGCAAAATGGCCTGATTGTAAAAATCCAAGGCCTGATCCAGGTTCTTGAGCGCTTGCAGCCCAATGCCGCCAATATAGTAAGCGTCTGCTTGTTCAGGGTTAATCGCTAACGATTGCCGAATAAAACTCAAACCCTGCTCATGCTGCCCCGCTTGAATGTAGACAGCACCCAGCATGGTCATGGCTTGCGTATGTTGCGGATTTTCTGCCAATACATCTTGGTAGATGGCATGAGCCTCGTTCAGCTTGCCCGTTTGGTGCAAGGCAGTTGCTTGCGCCAGTAATTGAGCATGACGGGTTGCTGTTTTTGTGTCGTTTGCCATGAGGTCTAAAGTCGGAGATTTTGATGATTAAATCATAACTTTCTATACGCCAAGGTTAGCATTTGGATGCCGCTTTCGGGTAAAATTCACTCCCGTCCGGTAATCTTCCAATTGGTAATTTATGACTAAATACGTATTCGTCACCGGCGGGGTGGTTTCTTCCTTGGGCAAGGGCATCGCGGCTGCTTCACTTGGCGCAATCCTCGAATCGCGCGGTATCAAAGTCACCATGCTCAAACTAGACCCCTACATCAATGTTGACCCCGGCACTATGAGCCCGTTCCAGCACGGCGAGGTGTTCGTCACCGACGATGGTGCGGAGACGGATCTTGACCTTGGCCACTACGAGCGCTTCATCAGTGCACGCATGGGAAAACTCAACAATTTCACCACTGGCCAAGTGTACGAAAGCGTTATCAAGAAAGAGCGGCGCGGCGAATATCTCGGTAAAACCGTTCAGGTGATCCCGCACATCACCGATGAAATCAAACTCAACATCAAACGCGGTGGCGAGGGCGCTGAAGTCGCCATCGTAGAGGTGGGCGGTACGGTGGGCGACATCGAATCGCTGCCGTTTCTGGAAGCCATTCGCCAGATGGGCATAGAAGAAGGGCGCATCAACACCTGTTACATCCACCTCACCTTGTTACCGTGGATACCCACCGCAGGCGAGCTGAAAACCAAGCCTACACAGCACTCGGTGAAGGAGCTACGCGAGATAGGGATACAGCCGGACATTCTGCTGTGTCGCGCTGATCGCAGCCTGCCAGAAGACGAGCGCAAGAAGATTGCGCTGTTCACCAATGTGCCACCAGAGGGTGTGATTTCAGCAGTGGATTCAGATTCTATCTACAAGATTCCTGGCCTATTGCACGACCAGATCATTGACGAAATCGTGTGCCACAAGCTGGGCATACTGGCGCGTGCGGCAGATTTGACGGTGTGGAAAAACCTGGTGGATGCGCTGGAACATCCGCAACATCAGGTGAATATCGCTTTCGTCGGCAAGTATGTGGACTTGACCGAGTCTTACAAGTCGCTCACCGAGGCGCTGATACACGCCGGTATCCATACCCGCTCCAAGGTCAAAATCCATTATATGGATTCGGAAGAGATTGAACAAAACGGTTGCGATGCGCTGGCGAGCATGGATGCCATCCTCGTCCCCGGCGGTTTCGGCAAGCGCGGCACCGAGGGCAAAATGGCAGCCATCCGCTATGCGCGTGAAAACAAAGTGCCTTACTTGGGCATCTGTTTGGGAATGCAGCTCGCTGTGATTGAGTTTGCTCGCAACAAGGCGAATCTAGCCAATGCTAACAGTACCGAATTCGCCCCTGAATCGCCGCATCCTGTCGTAGGTCTCATCACCGAGTGGAAGGATGCTTCCGGAAATGTTGAGGTACGCGATGAGAATTCTGACTTGGGCGGCACAATGCGCTTGGGTGCGCAAAAATGTCCGGTAGTGGCGGGCACTAAAGCTGCTAGCATTTATGGCGTGGAAGTCAACGAGCGTCACCGCCACCGTTATGAAGTCAACAACCATTATGTGGCTCAGCTGGAAGCCGCCGGCTTGGTGGTTTCCGCGCGCACCCCGACGGAAAATTTATGCGAAATCGTCGAGTTGCCGGCTAATATGCATCCGTGGTTCGTCGGCTGCCAGTTCCACCCAGAATTCACTTCCAATCCGCGCACCGGGCATCCGCTGTTCAAGGCCTATGTGGAAGCGGCCATTCAACGCAAGGAAGGCAAATGAAACTGTGTGGTTTTGAAGTCGGCCTGGATAAACCTCTATTCCTGATTGCTGGTCCGTGCGTGGTGGAATCCAAACAAATGGCGCTGGATACCGCTGGACAATTGAAGGAGATGTGCGCCAAACTAGGCATCAATTTTATCTACAAATCGTCCTACGACAAAGCTAATCGTAGCTCCACCAAGACTTTTCGGGGCTTTGGTGTGACTGAGGGTTTGAAGATACTGGACGAAGTGCGTACCCAGATCGGCGTGCCGCTCTTGACCGACGTACATACCGAGGCGCAAGTGCCTGAAGTGGCGGCTGTAGTGGATGTATTGCAAACCCCCGCTTTCCTGTGCCGTCAGACCGATTTCATCCTCGCCTGTGCCGCTTCCGGCAAGCCGGTGAATATCAAAAAAGGCCAGTTCATGGCGCCGGGCGACATGCAGAACGTGGTGGACAAGGCCAAGTCAGCCAATGGTGGCGCAGATACCATCATGGTGTGTGAACGCGGCGTGTCGTTTGGCTACAACACGCTGGTGTCGGACATGCGTGGCCTGGCGATTATGCGGAATACGGGTTGCCCAGTGGTGTTCGACGCGACCCACTCAGTACAGCAGCCCGGCGGCCAAGGCGATAAAAGTGGTGGCCAACGTGAGCATGTGCCAGTATTGGCGAGGGCTGCGGTGGCAAGTGGTATTGCTGGGATATTTATGGAGACACATCCAGACCCAGCAAAAGCACTTTCTGATGGCCCTAATGCTTGGCCGTTGGATAAAATGCAGGCATTGTTGGAAACCTTGATCGAGCTCGATCAAGTCACCAAAAAACACGGTTTTATTGAATCTACACTGTAAGTTTAAAAGGAAAATTTATGAGCGCTATCGTTGAAGTCATCGCCCGCGAAATTCTGGATTCTCGCGGTAATCCCACTGTTGAAGCCGATGTGTTGCTGGAATCCGGCATCATAGGCCGCGCTGCCGTGCCTTCTGGCGCTTCTACCGGCAGTAAGGAGGCGATGGAGTTGCGTGATGGCGATGCTGACCGCTATTTGGGCAAAGGCGTGTTGCGCGCGGTGGAAAACGTCAACACCGAAATCGCCGATGCGATTGCTGGTTTGGATGTCGAAGACCAAGCCTTCATTGACCGTACCCTGATTGAGATTGATGGCACCGAGAACAAATCACGTTTGGGTGCTAATGCCATGCTGGCGGTGTCTATGGCCTGTGCCAGGGCGGCGGCAGATGAATGCGGCTTGCCGCTGTACCGCTATTTGGGCGGTTCTGGGCAGATGCAACTACCGGTACCGATGATGAATATCATCAACGGCGGCGCACACGCCGACAACAGCGTGGATATGCAGGAATTCATGATCATCCCGACGGGCGTTGCCAACTTCCGCGAAGCCATACGTTGCGGCGCAGAGGTGTTCCACGCACTGAAGAAAACACTACACAAAAAAGGCTTGGCTACCACGGTGGGCGACGAAGGTGGCTTTGCGCCCAATCTGCCGTCCAACGAATCTGCCATTCAATACATCATGGAAGCTATCTCCGACGCGGGTTACGAGCCAGGTCGCGACGTGTTGCTGGGTTTGGACTGTGCCAGTTCAGAGTTTTTTAAGGACGGCAAATATCATCTGGAATCCGAAGGCTTGGTGCTGACCTCCGCCCAATTCACCGACTATCTCGCGAAATGGGTGGATAAATACCCCATCATCAGCATCGAAGATGGCATGAGCGAATTCGATTGGGATGGCTGGGGTGTATTGACCGACCGGCTGGGCGACAACGTACAACTGGTGGGTGATGATTTGTTCGTGACCAACGCCAAGATTCTGCGTGAAGGCATCAAGCGCGGTGTGGCTAATTCCGTACTGATCAAGGTCAACCAGATCGGCACCTTGACCGAGACTTTCGAGACCATAGAAACCGCCAAACGTGCGGGCTACACCTCGGTGATCTCGCACCGTTCCGGCGAAACCGAAGACACCACCATTGCCGATATTGCGGTCGCTACCAATGCGTTGCAGATCAAGACTGGCTCGTTGAGCCGCTCCGAGCGCATTGCCAAGTACAACCAACTGTTGCGTATCGAAGAAGAACTGGGCGATGCCACCAGCTACCCAGGCCGTGGCGCGTTTTATCAGTTGATGGATTAAGGTGCGCTGGCTCACTTTAGCACTGGTTGCACTCATCGCATCGCTGCAATACCCGCTGTGGCTGGGCAAAGGCAGTTGGCTGCGTGTATGGGATGTCAGTCGGCAGATTGACGCGCAGAAAGATGTCAACACCACGCTTAAAGCCCGTAACGACGGCATGGATGCCGAAGTGAATGACCTTAAACAGGGTTATGCCGCGATTGAAGAGCGCGCTCGGTCAGAGCTTGGCATGATTAAGCAGGATGAAGTGTTTTATCAGGTGATGGAAGGTGGCATAGCGCCTGCTACGCCAACGCCGCCTGCCCCCATAGCTGCCGCAAAAACTCCACCAGTAGTACCCAAAAAACCGTAATCACCGTCATTCCCGCGACGGCGGGAATCCAGTCAAATACCTGTGGAGTAAGGTGATCCCAAGTTGTACTCATCAGGCTCGACTGGATTCCCGCCGTCGCGGG
>JANYIK010000178.1 GCA_025362115.1 Methylophilaceae bacterium | reverse complement strand
TAAAACCTGCCAGCGATGAGGTGCATTTCAGGGAGGCGCTGAAGGCGCTGGCTTTGCTTTGAATAGCATCCAATTGCGTTGGGTATTATCATCACTGGGATTGATACTCGCCCTGCACGCGCCCTACCAGGCCACCTGGGTAATCGTGGCTGCGGCGCTCCTGCTGGCTTGGCGCTATTGGTTAGCCATAAATCAGAAAAAACTGCCGAACAGCTTACTGCTATTTCCCTTGATTGTGCTGTGCGCCATCGGCGTGCTGTTCACCTACGGCGGCCTTGCTGGGCGAGATGCCAGCACAGCATTGTTCACGCTGCTGATGATGTTCAAGGTGATGGAATCCAAATCCTTGCGCGACTTCACGCTGGTAGTGTTGCTGGGGTATTTTTTGACCATCTGCACTTTTCTGTTTTCTCAAGCCTTGCTAGTCGCGATGCTCACCATCGCCCCTCTATTGGCACTCACTTGCGCCTTAATCGCACTCAATCAAAAGAAACCTGAGCCACATAGTGACGCACTGATTTCCCTGGGTGGAAATCTCATCGCGCAAGCCCTACCAGTGATGTTGCTGCTATTCGTGCTGTTCCCTCGTGCGCCGGGACCATTGTGGGGCGTTCCTAAAGACGCGACCCGCGGCATGACTGGCCTTTCCGGTGAGATGAAACCGGGCAGCATTAGCAATCTATCCTTGTCCGACGCGGTGGCTTTTCGTGTCACTTTTCAGGGGAAAACTCCGCATCCTTTCCAACTTTATTGGCGCGGGCCGGTGCTGTGGGATTTTAATGGCCAAGTGTGGAGTGCCAACTACACCTACCCGGCATCGTCTTCAAACTTAATCGCCGACACCGCGCCGATCAATTACACCGTGACCCTGGAACCACATAACAAACCGTGGCTGCTGGTACTGGATATGCCCATCAAGACCAGTCACGCCGGATTCATGACACAGGATTATCAATACCAATCGCGCCAACCAATACGTACGCGGATGCGGTACGAAGCCACTTCAGCACTGCGTTACCACGAGGATGCCGCATTGGACGAGGAATCACGCAACCGCGCCTTGCGCCTGCCGGAGTTCGGCAATCAGCAGGCTAGAGAATTGGGTGCCTCATGGGCAAATGAAACGCCAGCCAACATCGTACAAAAAGGTTTGAGCCTATTCGCCAAAGATTTCAGCTACACGCTCACCCCGCCGCCATTGGGCGCCAGCGCCATAGACGGCTTTTTGTTCAACACCAAGAAAGGTTTTTGCGAACACTACGCCGGCAGTTTTGTGTTCCTGATGCGCGCGGCGGGAATTCCTGCGCGCGTGGTGACAGGCTACCAAGGCGGCGAGATGAATCCGGTGGCCGACTACATGATCATTCGCCAGGCAGATGCCCACGCCTGGGCAGAAGTGTGGTTGGACGGCCAAGGCTGGGTGCGCGTAGACCCCACTTCCGCCGTCTCTCCGGCACGCATACAGTCCGGTATCGCCAGTGCTTTGCCCGCCAGTGAGCCACTTCCTGCACTAGCCAGACCCAGCCCGTTCAAGAGATTGAGTTTAGGGTGGGATTCCATCAACAACGGCTGGAACCAATGGGTGCTGGGCTACAACCAGCAACACCAGACCGAGTTTCTGTCCAGAATCGCAGGTAGCAAGGTAACGCGTGGTGACATGGCGCTGTGGTTGAGTTTTCTGCTGATTGTGATTGTGGGTTTGATAACCCTGTGGGTGCTACGCCCCACACCAAATAAGCACGACCCCATACAGAAAGCCTGGCTCAGATTCCAGAGAAAACTAGCACGCGCGGGCTTGCAACGTGAGCCCACTGAAGGTCCACTAGACTTTGCCGTACGCGCCGCGCAAACCTTCCCCACCCGCCAAAAACTGATAGACGACATTGTTGAACTGTACCTGCCGTTGCGTTATGGTGGCATCGGGGATGCGTCACAGGTAGGCCAACTTCAGGCCTACGTTAATAAATTCAAGGCACGATGACAGACGAAGACTACATGAAGATCGCGCTGGAACTGGCGCAACAAGCCGCTAGTGTGGACGAAGTGCCAGTGGGCGCTATCGTTGTCAGCGACAATGAAATTGTCGGATTCGGCTTCAACTCCCCCATCTGCCGCCATGACCCCAGCGCCCACGCCGAAATGCTGGCGCTACGCGATGCCGCGATACGCTTAGGTAATTACCGCTTGGTGGGATGCACTCTGTATGTGACCTTGGAACCCTGCGCCATGTGCACCGGTGCCATTCAACACGCACGTATCGCCAGACTGGTGTATGGCGCGGCAGATGCTAAAACCGGAGCCTGTGGCAGCGTGGTGAACTTGATGAAGGAAGACAAGCTGAACCATCATTGTGAAGTGATGGGCGGTGTGATGGCTGAGGAATGTGGCGGCTTATTAAGTGAATTTTTTGCAGGGAAAAGAAGGAAAAGTCAGCATGGATAACATGGGGTTTCACGCCCCTGATCCACCAGATTCCAGCATTGCATGGTGCATCCAGCTCTATAACAGTCGTCCGCAGAAATGTCTGGAATATCTGCGTGCAAGCTACCCTGATTCGCGCGTCGTGCTATTGGTGGATGGCGATACTACAAACGACTACGCAAACATCGCCGCGCAATACAATGCAGAGCTGGTGTTGGGCGAGCACCTGATGAAATTCGATACCTGTCATGCTTATGTAGAACGATTGCTGCTGCAAGCGTTGAAAGGTGGTGAGCGCTACTTCTTCCGTATAGACCCCGACGCGCGCATTTGGCGGCGCTTTTCCTGGTTGCCGAATAGTGACTGCGAGTTTGGCACTTTGGAGACTATCACCGCGGCTTACAAAGATAAAATCCGCCATCCGCCCAACATCCAAGGCGGCTGTTTGGGCCTGACGCGAGGGGTGATTGAGAGGATTTTGGAATCAAACGTGTTGAGTCATGAACGATGCGTGGAACAAGCCCGTAACGGCTGGGTGAGGAACAAGGACTGCGAACACAGCATGGCCGCCAAACTGATGCTGGATGACTTCATCATCTCGTGGGCGGTGGATGTGGCAGGCTTCCCCATCACTCAGCACCCAGAGATTGCCTCCTACTGGCGCGAGGTGACAGAGAATGGAAATTTGCAGTTTGCGGTAACGCACCCAAACAAGGAGATGACTAATCCCTGAGAGCAATTCTACTGTAGATAATTAGCACTCTTAGTACCTACAGGGCATACACCGTGCGATAAATATTTACCGCCTTGCGCGCCGTGTAATCACCAACATTGACCAACTGCGCGGCGATACGCTGCAACATACCGGCATCTCTATCACTTTCTTTAGCCGCAGCGGTTTCGGCAGGAGTTTGAGCAAATTCGTCGTTCATTTCACTTGCTGTCACTACTTGTGGGCGACGATTATCGCTGGGAAGTGCGACCGGTGGCGCTTTACTCACTTTGTAAGCGAAATCTACGACGGTTGAGAAGGCCTTGGCACCGTCTTCATTATAAGCTTTGACCACCTGATCTTGATTGATAGAAAAGTTACCATTGGTATTGCGCTGTATGCCCACTTGTTGCAAGGCCGCTAAATCACCATCAGCTGCGCTGCGATCTATGGCTTGCAGTATGCTGCCCATCGCTGCGCTATAGCGGCTGCGGGTGGTAGCAGCGGTAGTGAGCACATTACGAAGTGCATTCAACGAGCCCACCACACCTTGCACTACCACTTGCAAATAACGAGCGGTGCTATAACTAGCAGTAGTCTTAAAGGTCTCCGCGCTATTCTGAAAGTTGTCTAGCGCCAGCATGGCTTGACCTGCTGGGCTGATGTTCGAGACAAAGCTGGCATCGCTAACACCAGCTTGCGCTCCGCGTGCGCTCGTACTCGGCGGTACGCTTTTGCGCTGTAACGCCGACTGGGCATCAATGCCATCTAATGGGGCGCTAGTAATTGCCATAAATCATCGCCATGAATTGTCATGAATTTAACTAGTCATTTAACTAAACACTGACATCATAAATTAAAAAGGCGTTACACCGCTATTGTTTGCGCGCGCAGACCAACAAAACATGTCGCTTTGGGGTAAAATGCCAGCGATTTAATGGCTTGGTTTTTTCAGGGTATCTCTAAAAATTCAAGTCTCTAAGCAAGGCAAGGCGCGAGCAAAAAATTGCGACGCGGCATATTGAGTGATATGTAAGGAGTAATTTTTTGTGAGTAACGCAGCATGGCAACGAGAGTTGGGCTTTTAGAGATGCCCTTATGATTACAGGTAGTCTAGTTGCAATCGTAACCCCCATGCTGGCGGATGGCGCGCTCGATCTGTCGGCTTTGCGCGCGTTGATTGACTGGCATATTGCGGAAGGCACGGATGGCATCGTCATCGTCGGCACGACTGGTGAATCGCCCACGGTCAATGTGGATGAGCATTGCAGGCTGATGCAAACCGCGGTCGAGCAAGTGGCTGGCCGCATTCCGGTCATCGCCGGAACTGGTGCCAACTCCACCAGCGAGGCGATAGAGCTTACCAGTCATGCCAAGGCTTTGGGTGCAGATGCTTGCCTGCTGGTCACGCCTTATTACAACAAGCCTACGCAAGAAGGCCTGTATCAACATTTCAGGGCAGTGGCGGAAGCGGTGGCAATTCCTCAAATTCTCTACAACGTGCCGGGGCGCACTGGTTGCGACTTGCACAATGACACTACGCTGCGTTTGGCGCAAATCCCCAACATTGTCGGCATCAAGGATGCCACTGGGGGTATAGAGCGCGGCACCGATTTGTTGCTGCGCGCTCCGGCTGATTTCGCCGTGTATAGCGGTGACGATGCTAGTGCGTTAAGCCTATTGTTGCTGGGTGGACATGGCGTGATTTCAGTGACCGCCAACGTCACGCCCAAGCTCATGCACGAGATGTGTGTAGCGGCTAGCCGTGGGGAACTATCCCCTGCACGCGCTGCCAACAAAGCCATGTTCCAGTTGCACCAACATTTATTTATTGAGCCCAACCCCATACCGGTGAAATGGGTGTTGCACGAGATGGGTAAGATTCAAACGGGGATGCGCTTGCCACTGACTCCACTGGCTCAGCAACATCACCAAACTTTACGCAATGCCATGCAAACCGCAGGATTATGAGAAACCCTATGTCCAAATTCGCCCTATTGTTGCTTTCTATATTGGCCTTGTCGCTCGTAGGCTGCGACTCCATTCCTTTTTTGGATAACACAGACGACTACAAATCTGCTGGACGTGGTCGTCCGCTGGAAGTCCCGCCTGATTTGACCACTGCCTCGGCGGACGACACCTACAAACTGCCTGGTGGCACTACCTACTCCAGCTATAGCCAAGATCGTGATGCTCAGGCACACCAAGAAGAAAAGCTGCTACCCTCTCCTGATGGGGTGAAAATGGAACGAGCCGGCTCGCAACGCTGGCTGGTAGTCCCCGCCGCGCCAGAAAAAGTATGGCCCATCGTGCGTGACTTCTGGACAGAACTGGGCTTTGCCGTGCGCGTGGAAAACACTCAAACTGGCGTGATGGAAACCGAGTGGATAGACCCTAGTACGCTGAGTAAAGATGATCAACAAGGTTATCTGGACAAGTTTCAAAGCTGGATGGACAAGCTCTCGGCACTGAATAATCGCCAAAAATTCCGCACCCGTATAGATCGAGGCAATGACGACGAAACCACAGAAATCTACATGACTCATCGTTCACTCAGTGATGCCATAGACGATGGCAAGGACATTAAAATTACGCGATTAGGCAGAATAGACAATGGTTACAAGAAAAAGGATGATGACGCTCAACTCACCAACGATGCGGCGGCAGCGGAGTTGGACATTGAGTTACTAAGACGTTTGATGGTTAAACTGGGTGTAGCCGACAAGCAGGCGCGCGCCATCATCGCCACCCCAAGCCAAGAGTTACGCGCATCTTTGACCAAACAAAAGGATGGCGCTTCCATGCTGGTGCTGAATGATTCTTTTGACCGTGCGTGGCGCCGAGTGGGCTTGGCACTGGATCGTATCGGTTTCTTGGTGGAAGACCGCGACCGCTCAAAAGGGCTGTTCTTTGTACGTTATTCCGACATTGAAGCAGACTACGATGAGCCTAAAAAAGAAAAGGGCCTGCTCGACAAGCTGGCATTCTGGAATGATGATGAAGACGAAAAGCCGAAAGCTAAACCCGCCCCTAAAAAGAAAAAAGATGACTCTGGCTTTGTAGACAAACTGAAATTCTGGGAAAGTGATAAGGACAAAGCCGCCATCGAAGCGCAGTACCGCATCCTGATTGCCCGTGGTAGCGACACCAGTGCTGCCACCGTGGTGGATAAGGAAGGAAAGCGCGACAACTCACCCACCGCTAACCGTATTTTGGCCTTGCTCTACGAGCAACTTAGATAAGTGAAATTTGCGTCATTAGGTAGTGGCAGCGCAGGCAATTGCCTCGCCGTCAGCTCTAATGACACTACGATATTACTGGATTGCGGTTTCAGCGTTCGCGAAACCATCACCCGTCTGACGCGACTGGAATTACAGGCCGAAAAGCTTTCCGGCATTTTGCTCACCCATGAACACGACGATCACGTCAGCGGAGCGTTACGCCTGGCTAACCGCTTCCAGCTCCCTATCTTCCTCACTCACGGCACTTTGCAAGCCTTGGGCAAAGTGCCCGGCAGCGTAGCCATGCACATTGTTGATAGCAACAGCCCTTTTGCCATAGGCGACTTAGAAATCCAGCCCTACCCAGTGCCACACGACGCACGTGAGCCAGTACAATTCGTGATTGGAAATGGTGCGCAGCGTTTAGGCGTGCTAACCGATACTGGAGCCTCTACTCCGCACATCGAAGCCACGCTGTCATTTTGCGATGCCTTAGTACTGGAATGTAACCACGACCTAGATTTGTTGATGCGCAGTAGCTATCCCGCCTCGCTCAAGCAGCGCATCAGCAGCCGCTTAGGCCACTTAGATAACGCAACCTCAGCATCACTGTTGTCACGCACTAACACCAGCAAGCTACAACATATCATCGCCGCTCATTTGAGCGCACAAAACAATCGCCCGCAACTCGCCCAAGCAGCGCTCAGTCAAGCATTAGGTTGCGAACAGCAATGGGTAGGGATTGCAGACCAGGTTGAGGGATTTGGCTGGCGAGAACTTCATTAGCCAAACTACCACGAATACTAGATAACAAAAAAGCCGACATGAAGTCGGCTTTTTTGCTTGTCGAAAAGACTAGATTACTTCTTTTCTTCAGCTGGAGCAGCGGCTGGAGCAGCAGCTTCAGCGGCTGGAGCGGCAGCAGGAGCAGCAGCTTCAGCGGCTGGAGCAGCAGCAGGTGCCTCAGCAGCAGGCATAGGAGCAGCTTCTTCAGCCTTTTGACCACAAGCGGTTAAAGCCAGAGCCAACAGAGCAGCGAACAGAGCGGAGCGGATCATTTTATTTCCTTAAGAGTAGTTGCAAAAAATTATTATCGGCCCCTTGAAACAACCCAGCGCTACAAGCAGATTACAAAGGGGTCTTCCGAAGGCACTGATTTTATACACCATTAAAAAAAAACACCAGTGTTTTTTTGCGCTTACGCCGCTTTATTAGCGAAATAACACATAACCCGACTGATGCCACTGGTATAAAAGCCTCGCAAGGTCATCGGATGGTGTTTTAATTGGTGACAGAAAACGTGCGTCTGCAAGCTGTTGTAACAGGGGTTGCGCCACTAATTCAGCTTGTACGCATTCACCATTGATAAACACCTTGTCTCCATAAAACAACATCTGACTAGTCAACGCTAAACAAACGCCATCATGTGCCAAGCGCCCGCAGAATTTATCGAAACTGAGTCGTTGCGGTGACGCGAAAAAAATGTGCGGCTTAGGCTCAGTCAGATACTGCCCTAGAAAACTCGCCACGTCTTGGTTCTGCCATGTAATGGCTTGCAACATGGCAGCCACCTTACCCACCATCTGCACTGAGATTTGCGCCGGGTGCGTTTGTAATTGCAAATCAGGATCTGCATACAGGCCCTGCAAATGTGTACGTTCCTGTAAATAACCCAGAAATTCGGTCGCCAGCTCCTGTGCAGAAGGCGCTCTAAAGCCTATGGAATAGGTCATGCAATCGCCCACCGCGATGCCCCAATGCGCGTACTGCGGCGGCAGATACAGCATGTCGCCAGTCTCCAGCAGCCACTCTTGCTGCGTTTGAAAATTCTGCAATATCTTGAGCGGCGCATCTTTGACCAAAGCGCTATCCGTTTGGTCGCTAATACGCCATAAACGCTTACCTTGGCCTTGCAGCAAAAACACATCGTAGGAATCAAAATGCGGCCCCACTCCACCGCCATCCGGCGCATAACTCACCATCAAATCATCCAGTCGCGCACTAGGGATGAAATTGAATTGCTGCAACAAATTCACGGCTTCCGGCACGAAATGATTGATGCCCTGTACCAGCAATGTCCAATCTTTTTTTGGTAACTTAGCAAAGCGTGATTCTGCAAATGGCCCGGCTTCCAGCTTCCACTGCCCACGTTGCTTCAACACCAGCCGCGATTGTGCAGCTTCTTCACATGCCAATCCGGCCAACTCGTTGGAGGTGAGAAAATCATCAAAATCAGGAAAAGCCTGGCGTATGAGCAAGGGCTTTTTTTGCCAATATTCGCTTAAAAACTGTTGGGGTGTCATGGTCAATTTCATGCCCGCATCATAGCGCTTGCATGGGCTCGCTGGAAATGGTTTAGAATGAACTAGGTCAATTCGCAAAGGGTTCAACATGCTACAAACTGGCGTTCACGCGCCCGATTTCACGCTCCCAGACTCAGATATGGAGCCAGTCAAACTCTCTGCTTTTAAGGGTAAAAACGTCGTGCTTTATTTTTACCCTAAAGACGACACCCCTAGCTGCACGCTGGAAGCCATAGAGTTCAGCGACTTGGAAGAAGAATTCGTCAGTTTGAATACTGTTGTACTCGGCATCTCACGCGACGACTGTATGAGTCACGCCGATTTTCGTGATAAACATGGCCTAGCCGTGCAATTATTGGCTGACGTAGAAGGCCGAGTGTGCGAAAAGTATGGCGTGTGGCAAGAGAAGGAAAAGGAAGGGGTGCGTAAAATGGGTATCGTGCGCTCCACCTTTGTGATTGATAAAGCCAGCACCGTGCGGCATGCACTCTATGGCATCAGCGCCAAGGGACACGCCGCAGAAACATTACAACTGATTAAGGACTTAGTATGAAAATCGCCACCAAAACTGTGGTTTCAATTATTTACGAACTGCGCAACAGCGACGGCAGCATTCTGGAAGTGAGCGAAAAACCAGTCAGCTATCTGCATGGCGGTTTTGACGGTATTTTCCCTAAGGTGGAAGAAGAACTACACGGCAAAGAAGTCGGTGACAGCTTGGAAATCACCCTGGAATCAGAAGACGCATTTGGTGAATACGACGAGGAGCTAGTGCAAATCGAACCCGCCAGCGCGTTCCCCGCTGACAAGTTAGAGGTTGGCATGCAGTTTGAGGGCGAAGATGCCGGCGGCGACGTAATTCTCTACACCATCACCGACATCGCTGACGGCAAAGTGGTGGTGGACGGCAACCATCCCTGGGCGGGCGAACGCTTGCACTTCAAATGCACGGTGAAAGGCATACGCCCCGCCACCAAAGAAGAAATCGAGCACGGGCATACCCACGGAGAAGGCGGACATCATCACTAATATTGACTGGCATGCCGTAGAAACTGCCCCGAGCTTTCAGCAGCTACATAAAGTCAAAATGCGCTTTTTGTGGTCGCTGTTATTGCTAGCCGCCATCTACTATTTTTTGCTGCCTATTGGTACTGCCTATTTTCAGGATGTGCTGCGGATTAAGATATGGGGCGTGCTTAACGTCGGTATTCTTTTCGCCCTGTCGCAATTCGTTGTAGTAGGCATCATCGCCGTGGCGTATGTGAAATTCGCCAACTGCGTGTTTGATCCCATGGCACAAGAACTCTGCCGTGAAGCTCCAAAACTTTTGCATCATGAATAGATTTTTCGCATTAGGTTTAACCCTCATCAGCATCACATCTTTCGCCGCCGACGGCGCAGTAGCAACGCAGTGGAAATGGCTGACTTTCCTCGTATTCAGCACTATCATCGGCATCACCATGGGCATCACTTGGTGGGCGGCCAAGCGTGTGCATTCCACCAGCGAATTCTATGCCGCTGGACGCTCAATTTCCGGCTTGCAGAACGGATGGGCGATTGCTGGCGACTATCTTTCCGCAGCCTCGTTCTTGGGTGTTGCGGGCCTGATTTCGCTTTATGGCTACGACGGTTTTATGTATTCGGTGGGATTTCTGGTGGCCTTCGTCACGGTACTGCTAGTCATTGCCGAACCGTGCCGCAACATAGGCAAATTCACGCTGGGCGATATCCTGGCATTCCGCAATGACCCGAAAAAAGCGCGCACCCTTGCTGCCATTTCCACCGTCACAGTATCCATCGTCTACCTCACCGCACAAATGGTGGGCGGCGGCGTGCTGGTCAAAACTCTTATTGGCATAGACTATGAAGTCTCGGTCATCGCTGTCGGCACGCTGATGCTGGCTTACGTGGTGTTTGGCGGCATGGTCGCCACCACTTGGGTGCAAATCGTCAAAGCAGTGCTGCTGGTCACCGCCGCACTGATTCTAGTAACCTTAGTGTGGGCACCTTACGGATTCAGCCTGCCCGCTTTTTTGCAAGCCGCAGTAGACAGTCCCAAGATACAAGCACAAGTCGCCAAACTGTTAGGGGATGCCGCCGCTAATATGTCGCCACAAGAGCTAGGCCAACGCTTTCTGGAGCCCGGCCTGTATCTGAAAGACCCGATAGATCAAATCAGCCTAGGCATGGCATTAGTGTTCGGCACAGCGGGTTTGCCGCACATCCTGATGCGCTTCTTCACCGTGCCTGATGCCGCCGCAGCGCGTAAATCGGTGCTATGGGCGATGGGAATCATAGGCGGTTTTTATGTGCTGACTTTGTTCCTGGGCTTAGGTGCCGCCATGAACGTAGGCTCGGACGTGATTGCCGACATGGACAAAGGCGGCAACATGGCCGCACCCTTGCTCGCACAATACCTAGGGGGAGGCGCGGATTCGCTATTGGGCAACTTTCTACTCGCCTTCGTAGCGGCTGTCGCATTCGCCACCATCGTCGCCGTAGTAGCAGGCTTGGTGCTGGCTTCGGCTTCGGCCATCGCCCATGATCTCTACGTTGGAGTCATCAAGGGCAGCCACGCCAGCCAATCGGAACAAATCAACGCCGCGCGGATCGCGTCGGTAGTGGTAGGGGCTGCGGCCATCGTCATCGGCATCCTCGCCAAAGGCCAAAATGTCGCACACTTGGTAGGTATGGCTTTCGCAGTAGCCGCCGCCAGCAACCTGCCCGCAGTAATTCTTACTCTGTATTGGAAGCGCTGTAATACCACCGGTATCGTCGTCGGTATGCTAGTCGGCGCGTTCTCCACCGTGGCTTTGGTGATGGTGTCACCCAATATGAGCTACCCGCAAAAAATTATCGCAGATGCCAACACCGTGTTGCATGGCGCTCCGGCGAGACCTGCTACAGAAGTCAAAGCCAGTGAGGGTCTGTGGTGCGAAGCGTTCACCAGTTGCCAAAAGTTTGAGCCCGCCAAACCCGCCAGTAAAGCGCAAATCAGCGCACTAGAAAAAATTGCCGCGCTGCAAGATCTTCTCACCAGAATCCGCAGCAAAGAAGCCGTAGAAGGCATCAACCGCGACATCCTGCGCCAACAAAAGGCCATCAAAAAGGCCGAAGAGGACTTAGCCCGCTATCAAGGCCAAACCACCAGCTTCATCGGCTTGGAAAAACCCTGGTTCCGCCTCAAAAATCCCGGCATCATCTCCATTCCACTAGGGTTCTTGATGGTGATTTTTTTCTCGCTACTGACTAAAGATAAGCGCGCAATACGGAAATGGGAAGAGCTGTATGTGAGGCAGAATACCGGGATACACGCGGAGGCTTAACGCCCTTAGTGCTTGCCTTCCTTTGCCATATTGATGGAATACTTGGGAATCTCGATAACCAAATCCGCCTTGCCCACCAACGCCTGGCAGGAGAGTCGCGAATAAGGTTCCAAACCCCAGGCTTTATCCAGCAGATCCTCTTCGTTCTCAGAGGCTTCATTCAGGGTGTTGTAACCCTCGCGTACGATGACGTGACAGGTAGTGCAAGCGCAGGCTTGGTCACAGGCATGGTCAATGTCCACGTCATTTTCCAGCAAGGTATCGCAGATGGATTTGCCGGTTTCGGCTTCCAGCACCGTGCCTTGCGGGCAGAGTTCGACATGAGGAAGTACGATGATTTTTGGCATTAGCCGATTTCCTCTAATTTGTGTCCGGTTAGAGCTTTCTGCACCGTTTGGTTCATGCGCCGTGAGGCAAACTCTTCGGTCGCCTGATTGAGGGTTTCGATAGCATGTTTCAAGGCATCGCGGTCATCATAAACAGTTTTAAGCTGCGTGGTTTTTTGTTCAATGTCAGCCAATTCTGTCGCACTCAACAACGCACCGTCATGCCGCAAAGCCGCTGCGACGGCTTGTATGAGCTGATCGGCTTCCACTTGTAATTCGCGCAACGCCCGCGCGTCTTTGTCATCATTGGCATGGGTGAATGAGGCTTGCAACATCTTGGCAATTTCACCCTCTTCCAGCCCATACGAAGGCTTGACTGTGATGTTGGCGGCAACGCCCGTGGTCTGTTCACGCGCAGATACTGCCAGCAAGCCGTCAGCATCTACTTGAAAGGTGACACGTATTCGCGCTGCGCCGGCCGCCATCGGTGGAATACCGCGCAGTTCAAAACGTGCCAGCGAACGGCAATCCGTGACTAATTCTCTTTCCCCTTGCACCACATGGATGCTCATCGCGGTTTGGCCGTCTTTGTAGGTGGTGAATTCTTGGGCGCGGGCGATGGGGAGTGTGGAATTGCGCGGGATGACTTTTTCCGCCAAGCCGCCCATCATTTCTAGCCCCAAGGACAGCGGCACGACATCCAGCAATAGCAAATCGTCATCGCTCTTGTTGCCCGCCAGCACGTTGGCTTGTATCGCAGCCCCCAGCGCCACCACTTTATCAGGGTCTAGATTGGTCAACGGTTCACGACCAAAGAATTCGCCCACAGCGTGTTGTATCTGCGGCATCCGCGTCGCACCGCCCACCATCACCACGCCTTGTATGTCCGCAATACTCAGTTTGGCATCGCGCAGCGCTTTTCTCAGCGGCGTGATGGTTTTGTTAACCAACGTTTCGGTGAGTTGCTTGAAGGTGTCGGTGGTGAGTGTAATGTCCAGCACTTCGCGTTTAGCCAATACGCAGGTAATTTGCGCCTCAGGATGGTCGGTGAGCCATTCTTTGGCCTCACGTGCTTTGGTCAGCAGATGCGCGTTGTCTTCCGGTGAGAGCAGTGACAGCTTGGCTTGCTCCAGCATCCAGCAATAGATGCGGCG
>JANYIK010000187.1 GCA_025362115.1 Methylophilaceae bacterium | reverse complement strand
GCAGGTGGTGAAATTGGTAGATGAAGCCCAGCGACTGGTTGCGTAAATCACCACGCTTGGCTTCTGACAGGGTCATCAGCGGCTGATCCATGATGCGTACTTCGCCCTGGGTTGGCGAGTCCAGACCACCCAGCAAATGCAGCAATGTGCTTTTGCCAGAGCCGGAAGCGCCGACGATAGCCACTTGTTCGCCTTTGGCGACGGCCAGGTCTATGCCATTGAGTACCGCGACATCCAGGCCGGAATAGATTTTGTGCAGGTTCTGGCAGGCGATGACAGTATTATTCATACCGCAACGCCTCGGCCGGGTTGATGGTGGCCGCGCGTCTGCTAGGGTATAGCGTGGCCAGCAGCGAGAGCACCAGCGACACGCCGGTAATAGTCATTACATCGCCCCACAACAGATGCGATGGCAACTCGCTGATGTAATACACGTCTTTGGCGAGGAAATGCATGCCCAGCAGGTTCTCCAGAAACGGCACCACGGTCTGAATATTGAGTGCCAATAACACGCCGCCAGCCGCTCCCAGAAACGTACCTATCACGCCTATCAGCGCGCCTTGCACGATGAAGATTTTCATAATGCTGTTGGGCGACGCGCCCAGTGTTCGCAGAATGGCAATGTCGGCACGTTTGTCAGTGACGGCCATGACAAGGGTGGAAACGATGTTGAATGCGGCGACTGCCACGATCAAGGTTAAAATTACGAACATCACGCGCTTTTCCATCTGCACCGCGCGGAAGAAGTTAGCGTGTTGCTCGCTCCAATCGCTCACGTAATAATCTCCCTGACTGCTCAATTGCCGCGCCAATTCACGCGAAATACGTGGCGCGTCGTCCAGGTTTTCCAGCTTTAAGCGCACCCCGGAAACCTTATCTCCCATGCGGTAGAGTTTGGCTGCATCCGCCATATGGATTAACGCCAGCGAGGCATCATATTCGTACATGCCGACTTGAAAAATGCCCACCACGCGAAACTGCTTCAAGCGCGGTACGATGCCGGTGGGCGTGAACTGGCCTTGTGGTGCCATCAACACCACTTTATCACCCATGCCTACGCCCAAGTTTTGTGCCAGCTCTGCGCCCAGTGCCACGCCAAATTCGCCCGCTTTAAGATTGTCCAGCCGCCCGATTTTCATTTTGCTGCCAATGTCGGCCACGCGGTCTTCCTCATTTGGCAACACGCCGCGAATCACTGCGCCCTGCACCGCTTGGTCGAACGACAACATGCCCTGCGCCATAATATAGGGCGCTGCGGCCTTGACCTGCGGTGAGCCTTGTACAAACCTGGCGACTGATCGCCAATCTTGCAGCACATTATTGCTACCAGTAATTTGCAGGTGAGAAGCCACGCCTAGAATGCGAGTGCGTAGCTCCTGCTGAAACCCATTCATCACCGATAACACCACAATCAACGCGGCGACACCGAGCGCGATACCGAGCATGGAGGTGAGGGAAATAAAAGAGATGAAATGGTTGCGGCGCTTGGCACGAGTGTAACGCAGGCCAATGAATAGTTCATAGGGAGTCATGCGTACATTTTAGCCTGAATTTCGGATGGATTTAGTGTTGATTTTGGCTTGTTTCTGTTGTTTTGCAAGGCATCTTAAAAACCTCGTTAACTGATTGTCTGGGTTGTGAAAAAATACCATTAACTTCTGGTTGACATTGGCGATATTAGGGTTAACATACTAGTTGTAAAAACGTCCTTCTTTAAGGAGTGTCATCATGGCTATAGGCAGTATTTTCTCCCTTAATCCTCTTAATCAAGCGCAAGCCGCTCAACAGACTCAGCTCCAGCGTTTAAGCAGCGGGCTGCGTATCAACTCGGCTAAGGATGATGCTGCGGGATTAGCGATTGCAGTTAGACTCACCTCGCAACTGGGCGGTACGGCACAAGCCTCGCGTAATGTCAGTGATGGTATTTCGTTAGTAGATACAGCCAGCGGTGCCTTGTCTAACGTTTCTGATTCTCTGCAGCGTATCAATGAATTGGCTATTCAGGCTAATAATAGTACTAATAGCGCTAGCGACTTGCAGGCGATTCAAGCTGAAGTTAATCAGCTCAGCCAAAACATAAATGACGTTAACAATAATGCTAGTTTTAACGGGCAACAGCTTTTTAGTGGCACGTTTACTGCGAATATACAATCTGGGCCAAACGCTGGTAACACCACGACTTTAGCAATTAGCGCAACAGGCACCAGCGCACTAGGAATTTCGGGTATTGATGTTACGACATCCGCGGGAGCTACTGCCGCTATTACTGCGGTTGCATCTGCGCTGGATAATGTGACCAGTCAGCAAGCAAGTTTAGGTGCGGCGGCGGCTGGTTTAAGTTCGACACAAGCAAATCTCAACAATAGCTACGAAAATATTGCTGCCTCCAGAAGTCGCATTCAGGATAACGACTTTGCCAAGAGTACAACTGATTTGGCTACCAGTAGTACTCAATCTTTTGCCGCCATTGCGGCGTTAAACGCTTATAAAGCTTCTCATAAAGATAACCTGAGACTAATTGCAAGCGTTTAGTTGGAATTATCATCATAAAAAAGGCGATGCTGACCGCATCGCCTTTTTATTGCTCAGGCAGAGCTTATGCCGGAGTGGCGCTCAAATCTACTAGGCGTTTCAGGTTGGATAAGGACATCAGGTGCGCGTAAACCCAAGCAAGCTCACCGCTGGTGAACAGCGTTTGCACTTTTTCAGCATCTAAAGCGCGCAATTTTTCCTCATTCACTACGTAAAATCCGTTTATCAAAAATTCTCGTCCGTCTTTGAGTTCGGCTTTCAGGTTTTTCTCTTCCAGCAATTCTAGTGACTTAAGGGATTCTGTGAATTTCCCAGTGACTAAAGAATCATTGTGGAAGCTAGTGACGAACTGAATCAAGTTTTTAAGGTAATCGGTTTCTTGGTCGCCATCAAATAGCGCCACGCCTTCTTCAAGGTTGAGCCCGTCAAAAGTTTCATCTATACACAAAACCAACTGTTCTTCTCCAGCATTGGCCAGCATAAACGGGTAGCGCCGCACAAACGCGGGTATGTAGCGCGAAGACCAGATGCCATCCGAACCGACAAACAAGTTCTCTGCATTCTGTAGCCCCAACAACACCATGGGGATTAGTTGCTCATCGGTGGGGCTGGATTTGACGAATACGATAGGGTATTCCTTGCATGCTTCTGAGAATTCTACCGCTAACAGCGGCACAGTTTGTGTGTCAGTAAATGCAGGCTTGGAGGCCGTTTTCATCTTGTGTTTGCGGTAGGTGTCTTTATTAAACACGGTCAATTTTTCGTAGATTGCCATAGCGTTTCCTTTTTGCTTGGTGAGTATTAAAGTGCTTCAAGAGCATCATACTATGGCTTTTTCTGCATCTGCTAAAATGACAGCATGTTCACCGGAATTATTCAGGCCGTAGGCCGTATTGAAAGCGCTAAGCCACAGGGCAAAGGGGTGTGTTTAAGTATCACGGCTGAGGCTTTAGAGTTGGCCGATGTAGCACTGGGTGACAGTATCGCTGTGAATGGCGTTTGTCTGACGGTTGAGCAAATATCCCCCAAATCATTTCAGGTACACGTTTCAGCGGAAACGCTTAACTGCATTGCTGGCCTTGATGTGGCGGGCGAAGTGAATTTGGAAAAAGCCTTACGTCTAGCTGACAGACTGGGCGGACATCTGGTGAGCGGGCATGTGGATGGCGTGGGAGTGGTGACCCGTTTTGAAGCTGTTGGGGACTGTTGGATGCTGGTAGTACAAGCGCCGCACGCGCTTTCACGTTACATTGCGGTGAAAGGCTCAATTACAATCAATGGAGTTAGCCTTACCGTGAATCAAATAGAAAAAGACATCTTTAGCAGCAACCTTATTCCACATACCTTGCACGCTACCAGCCTCAATAATTTGCAGTCTGGTAGCAGAGTTAATCTGGAGGTTGATTTGATTGCACGCTACTTGGATCGTATGCAGCAATGGGAAACTGAGAAATGAGCATCTCCTCGACGAAAGAAATTCTTGATGATATTCGACTTGGCAAGATGGTGTTGTTGGTAGATGAAGAGAACCGGGAGAATGAAGGTGATTTGATCCTTGCAGCGGAATTCGCCACTCCGGAACATATCAATTTTATGGCTAAGCATGGGCGCGGCTTGATTTGTCTGACATTGACTGAGGAGCATTGTAAAAAGCTCAATTTGTCGCAAATGGTGGAGCGCAACGGTACCAAAATGGGAACCAATTTCACTGCTTCAATTGAAGCGGCAACAGGGGTTACGACAGGCATTTCGGCCGCGGATCGCGCACATACCATATGTACTGCGGTGGCAAAAGAGTCTAAACCTGAGGATATTGTCAGTCCGGGGCATGTTTTCCCACTGATGGCGCAGAATGGAGGGGTGCTGGTGCGCGCCGGTCATACCGAGGCGGGTTGCGATTTGGCCACCCTAGCCGGGTTGGAGCCAGCAGCGGTGATTTGTGAGATTTTGAAAGACGATGGCAGCATGGCGCGCTTGCCGGATTTGATAGAGTTCGCCGCGTTGCATCAATTGAAAATCGGCACGATTGCTGATTTGATTCACTATCGTAGTCAAACCGAACGCCTGATAGAACGCGCCACCGAGCGCCTAGTGCAAACGCCGTATGGCGAATTTCGCTTGGTGGCCTATCACGATAAAATTGCAGATGAAACCCATTTGGCGCTGGTCAAGGGTAATCCCACTCCGCAACAAGAGACTTTAGTCCGAGTGCATGAACCTCTTTCCATTTTTGATCTCATAGACCATAACAGTCGCAGCCATTCCTGGAGTGTATATAAAGCCATGGAGGCTATGCGCGAAGCAGAAGCCGGAGTTATTGTGCTGTTGCGCCGCCCTGAATCTGGTCAGCAACTCATAGCACGTATTCGTGATGCCGATGAGCCGGTACGGGCAAAGCAGGATTTACGTGACTATGGCATAGGCTCGCAAATATTGCGTGACTTGGGCGTGGGTAAAATGCGTTTGTTGGCTGTGCCGCGCAAAATGCCGAGCATGACGGGTTTTGATTTAGAGGTGACGGGTTACCTGGAAAAGTGAGATAATAGTCGCGTGGAAAGTATCAATTTAACGGGTCACTTCTTAATCGCCATGCCCGCCATGGCCGACCCGCATTTTTCCAAGGCGCTGGCCTATATCTGTGAACACAACGAAAACGGCGCGCTCGGTATTGTCATCAATCGCCCGATTGAAATGCGCCTCAATGAACTCCTCGACCAAATCAATGTAGAAGGCGAATTTCGCGCCAGAAACGATGCTGACCATGTGTATTTCGGTGGCCCAGTGCAGACCGATAGAGGCTTTGTGCTGCACCAGCCAGTGGGCGCTTGGCAGTCTACCATTGCGGTGAGCCGCGATACCGCATTGACCACTTCCAAAGATATTTTAGAAGCCACCGCGCGTGGCCAAGGGCCGCAGAAGATGCTGGTCAGCTTGGGCTATGCCGGATGGACGGCGGGGCAATTGGAGCAAGAGTTGGCGCAAAATGCTTGGCTCACCGTTGAGCCCAACGAGGCCGACAAAGACGCTATTATTTTTGACCTGCCTATAGAGCAAAAACTCACTGCCGCCATGGCGTTGTTGGGAGTGGATTTCGCCAACTTGTCTGAAGAGGCAGGCCACGCCTGATGTCAGTGCTAGCCTTCGATTTCGGCGAAAAGCGTATCGGGGTAGCGGTGGGAGATTTGGAAATAGGCATCGCGCATCCGTTGGAGACGATAGCGGAAGAAGGCAACGAGGCACGGTTTGAGACTATAGCCAGATTGGTAGCTGAATGGAAGCCGACGCAGTTGGTGGTGGGTCTGCCCAGCCACATGGATGGCACCGAACACGAGTTAAGCCGCTTGAGTCGCCGCTTTGCGCGTCGGTTAGAGGGCAGGTTTAATCTGCCCGCAGTGCTGGTGGATGAGCGCCTGAGTTCTGATGAAGCCAGCCTGTCGTTGAATGAGGCCGGCATACGCGGCAAAGGTCAAAAAGTCATGATAGACCAGGTGGCCGCGCAGCACATTTTGCAAAGTCATTTTGATGGTTTGAACACCGTCATTCCCGCCCCCGACTAAAGCATTCGAGGGCAGGCTATGGCGGGAATCCAGTTCAGCCAATTGAGGAAAAAATAGATTCGCTTCACTCTGTAGATGTTTGGCTGGATTCCCGCCTCCGCGGGACTGACGTGAAAATTGAAGAGGCTATCACTATGCTACCTGACGCAGAAAGCTTGCTAGACATCCTTATCGAACAAATTCGCCCCCAGCTTGGCGACGATTCCGCACTGGTCGGCATCCACAGCGGCGGTGCCTGGTTGGCAGAACGCTTGCAGAAAAAACTGGGTCGCGATATTCCGCTCGGCACACTCGATATTTCCTTTTACCGCGACGATTTCAGCCGTATTGGCCTGCATCCCCAAATTAAGCCTTCCAATATCCCTTTTGACGTTGAAAACCAGCACATTATTCTGGTGGATGACGTACTTTATACTGGCCGCACCGTGCGTGCTGCCTTGAATGAGCTATTTGACTATGGCCGCCCTTCAAGGGTAACGCTGGCGGTGCTGGTAGATAGGGGTGAGCGCGAACTGCCGATTGAGCCGCAAGCCGTAGGTGCCAAAATCACGCTGGAAGAAGGCCAAAATCTGGAACTTGTGCGGGATGACACAGGCAAGTTTAGCCTCAAATTACACCAACTCAAATGAGCGTTGGGACTCCCTTGAATAATCCACAGCTTAATTCAGACGGTAAACTCACCCACCTGCTTTCTATCGAAGGCCTTTCAGCCGCTATCTTGCGTGAGATTTTAGACACCGCAGAATCCTTTGTCGGCGTCGCCGAGCGCGAAGTGAAAAAAGTCCCGCTGCTGCGTGGTAAAACCGTGTGCAATCTGTTTTTTGAAAATAGTACCCGCACCCGCACCACCTTTGAAATCGCCGCCAAGCGACTGTCTGCCGATGTGATTACGCTCAATGTGGGCACCTCCTCGCAATCCAAGGGCGAGACTATTCTCGACACCGTGGATAACCTCATCGCCATGCACGCCGACATGTTTGTGGTACGCCACAGTCAATCTGGCGCGGCACACTTTATCGCGCGGCATGTGCCGCAGAATATCCACGTCATCAATGCTGGCGATGGTCGTCACGCCCATCCTACCCAAGGCTTGCTGGACGTATTCACCATCCGCCGCTATAAGCCGGAGATGCACAATCTGCGCGTGGCGGTGGTAGGCGATTTGCTGCACTCGCGCGTGGCAAGGTCTGAAATCCATGCGTTGACGACTTTAGGCGTACCCGAAGTGCGCGTGATCGCCCCTAAAACTTTGCTGCCAGAACATGTGGAAAAGCTGGGCGTGCGGGTATTTCACGACATGGCAGAAGGTTTGAAGGATGTGGACGTGGTGATGATGCTACGCCTGCAAAATGAGCGCATGAACGGTGCCTTGTTGCCCAGCGCGCAAGAGTATTTCAAATGCTACGGGTTGACAGCAGAGAAATTGGCACTGGCCAAGCCGGATGCCATCGTCATGCACC
>JANYIK010000125.1 GCA_025362115.1 Methylophilaceae bacterium | reverse complement strand
CAATTAACTGACCTCAGGCAGCGAGAGGTCGTCTTGGCCGATGGCGAGCGGAAAATGGTGCGGTACGTGGGGCCCATCAAGGTGGAAATGATGGGGCGCGATTGTGTAACTGCGGCCGCCGTGATGGGCGACCAGGTGTTGCTGGGCGCTATCCCGATGGAGGCAATGGATATTATCGTTCATCCTAGAAGCCAGCAGATTAAACCAAATCCAGAAAGCCCCAACGTGCCAATGTTTTTGGCAAAGTGAACGAGCGTAGCCTGTATGGAGCCGGTAACGGCGTAATACGGGGTTGCTCCCTCCCGCAGGGGGAGGGTGGGGGTCGAAAGTATCGTAGCCTTCAAGCGCTTGCGCTCGGTCAGATAGGTTGTGCTAGACTCGTATAGCAATTTATCAGGAGAACCGAAAATGCTTGCTATCCGACTACCTACCGAAATTGAGAATCGCCTGGATGCACTGGCCAAGGCTACTGGCAGAACCAAGACTTTTTACGCGCGCGAGGCCATTCTGGAGCATCTGCAAGACCTCGAAGACCTGTATCTTGCCGAGCGCGAGCTTGAGGCCGTCCGCGCAGGCAAGTCGCAAACCCTCTCCCTCGAAGACGTGATGAAGCACTATGGCATGGAAGGTTGAGCTTTCGTCTCTGGCGCAGAAACACCTTGACCAGCTTGACCCGCAGATTGTCCGGCGTATCTTGTCTTTTTTACATGAGCGTGTGGCTGTGCTGGATGATCCGCGTAGCCTGGGTGAAGCGCTTAAAGGCTCTAAGTTGGGCGAGTTTTGGAGGTACCGCGTAGGCGATTACCGTGTTGTCAGCAGTATTGAAGATCACGTGTTGCGTATCTTGGTGGTACGTATCGGCAACCGGCGTGACGTGTATCGTTAGCGAGCGTAGCCTGTATGAAGCCGGTAACGGCGTAATACGCGGTTGCTGTGCCACCGCCGAGGGGCTTTGCGGAGTTTCCCCGCTACGGGTTGGTTGATTTTGTTTCCCGTAACCCGCTTTCGCTACATGCGGGCTACTTGGCTTGCTGGCGCACCTGATTGGGCGGAAAGCCATCAGCAGGCAGGCAGTCTGCATCTTCTTCAGGAACAACTTGCGAGAAAACGCCCACAAACACGCGCTCCGGTTGCGCGGGGTCTCGTTGTCACGATAGTTGGCGATAGAGACAAAAATAGTATCGAGCCTAGAGGGATGCGGTTGTTTAGGCGCGTATTTGGGGGCGTTATCTGCCGGGGTGGGTTCGGTGTTAGAGGTACTCATAGGGAGGCTTATTTTTGCTTGACAGGCATTATGCCGCCTTTCGCAATGGTTGAAAATTCGTGCGTTGGGGGTTGAGCCAAAAAAGCCATTGGCTTTGGCTTTATCGAAGTATATACTCAACGTATAAACATTTTGTGGGGAGGTGTAAATGACCTATGCGCGTGTATTTCAGTCTGGTAACAGTCAGGCGGTGCGGTTGCCCAAGGAGTTTCGCCTAGATTCGGACAAGGTGGAGATTTTTCGTCGTGGCGACGAAGTAGTGTTGCGTGCGGTTCCCAAAAAAGCCACGGCGATACTCGATGCGCTGGCGCAGTTTCCTGACGACTTCATGGCCGATGGCCGCCTTGATACGCCGCCGCAGGCACGAGAAGCGCTCTGATGGACAAGCGTTACCTGCTGGACACCAACATTTGCATCTATCTGACCAAGCACATTCCCCCCGCCGTTTGGCAGCGTTTTGCCCAGCACGATTCCAGCGAAATGGCGATGTCGGTGATTACCTTGGGTGAATTACGTTTTGGCGCGGAAAAAAGCCAGCAGCGCGAGCGCGTGCTGGCGAACATCGAAACGCTGAAAGCCGCGATTCCGCTGGCCAGCCTACCCGAAGCCGCTGGCGAACATTACGGCCAGATTAGAGCCGAACTGCAAAAAACCGGCCAGATTATCGGCAACAACGATTTGTGGCTTGCCGCCCACGCCCGCGCCGAAGGCTGGGTGCTGGTCACCAACAACGAGCGCGAGTTTAACCGTGTGCCGGATTTGACGGTAGAAAACTGGGTGGGGTAATGTCGGGTAATGGCTAAACAAAAAACCATATACACCTGTACCGAATGTGGCGGCCAAAGCCCCAAGTGGCAAGGCCAGTGTCCGCATTGCATGGGCTGGAATACCTTGGTGGAGACTATCGCTGAAGCGCCTAGCGCTAACCGTTATGCGGCTTTGGCGCAGGTTGCCGAGGTGCAAAGTCTGGCCGAGGTGGAGGCGGTGGACGTGCCGCGCCAACCCACAGGCATTGCGGAATTTGACCGTGTGCTGGGCGGCGGCTTGGTGCGCGGTGGGGTGGTGCTGATAGGCGGCGATCCCGGCATCGGCAAATCCACGCTGTTGTTGCAGGCGCTGTGCCATATCGGCGGCAAGTGTCGGACGCTGTATGTGAGCGGGGAGGAATCGCCCCAGCAAATTGCACTCAGAGCCAAGCGCTTAAGCCTGGATGCGGCATCGGTACAGCTGCTCGCAGAAATCTCGCTGGAGAAAATCAGCGCGGCGTTGGCGAAACACAAGCCCGATGTCGCGGTGATAGATTCCATCCAGACCCTGTATTCCGAGGCGCTGCAATCCGCCCCCGGCTCGGTGGCGCAGGTGCGCGAATGCGCGGCGCAGTTGACGCGCATCGCCAAGCAGACCGGTGTGACCATGATCTTGGTGGGGCATGTGACCAAAGAGGGCACGTTGGCAGGGCCGCGCGTGTTGGAACATATCGTGGATACCGTGCTGTATTTCGAGGGCGACCCCAATTCCAGTTTCCGCCTAGTGCGCGCCTTCAAAAACCGTTTTGGCGCGGTGAATGAGCTAGGCGTATTCGCCATGACGGAGAAGGGCTTGCGCGAAGTCAGCAATCCTTCAGCCTTGTTCTTGTCGCACCACAGCGAGCAGGTGGCTGGTTCTTGCGTCATGGTCACGCAGGAGGGTACAAGACCGTTGTTGGTGGAGATTCAGGCTTTGGTGGATGAAGCTCATGCACCCAATCCGCGGCGGCTTTCAGTAGGGTTGGAGCAGAACCGTTTGGCGATGTTATTGGCGGTGTTGCATCGCCATGCGGGGGTGGCCTGCTTCGACCAGGATGTGTTCGTGAACGCCGTAGGTGGCGTGAGAATCACCGAGCCGGCAGCCGATTTAGCGGTATTGATGGCTATTGTTTCTAGCTTGAAAAACAAACCATTAAACAATAAACTTATAGTATTTGGTGAGGTTGGTTTGGCCGGAGAAGTGCGCCCGGTACAGCGCGGATTGGAGCGCTTGAAAGAAGCCGCCAAACTGGGCTTTACCCACGCCATCATCCCCAAAGCCAACCAGCCTAAACAGGCGATCCCCGGTCTGGAGATTGTCGTCGTTGAGCGGGTGGAACAGGCGATACAGACAATACGCGGCTGATCAGGATACCCTCCCCCTGGCAGGGGGAGGGATGGGGTGAGGTGAGGGTTGGAAGTGACCGGTGTGTGCATAGTACCCACCCCCATCCCGGCCTTCCCCCTTAATGGGGAGGGTGTAGCAAGCGTAGGGGGCGTTTTACGCACCATTCACCCAATCGGTGCGCATGGCGCACCCTACAAATCTGGCAAGCTGCCAAGAACTAGGTGCTGACGGTGGACCCGCTGGGAATAAGGATGGGTGTACCGCTGCCGGGCAGCATCAACTCGATGAAGAAGCTGAACGCAGCAATAAAAATGGCGGCGAAGAATGCCGTCCAGAAGCTGGAAACCCTGAAACCTTTAACCAGCTTGGCGACCAGCAGAATCATCAGTGCGTTGATGACTAATAAAAATCCCCCTAGCGTCAAGAATGTCAGTGGCAAGGTGAGCACCCAGAGAATGGGGCGCAGGATGGCGTTGGCGAAGCCTAGCATCAGCGCCGAAATAAGCAGCGAGGTCTTGTTCTCGAACTCCAAGCCATTGAATACGCCGCTGGCGACCCAGAGCGACAGACTCATCACGCCCCAGTGGATAAAAAAATCATGTAATTGTGGACTCATGGCTCAAGCTTATCAGAAACGCGGCCGACGGCGAAGCTCAGGTGAATACCCAGGTTTTCCAGACCAGCCAGAATTTGCGCAGCGGGGTAAGGCTGATGCGTTGATTCAGCACTTTTTCACAGCCGTCGCGGCTGATTTCAGCAAGCAGCGTGCGGTAGATGGCAGCCATCATCAGGCCGGTGCGTTGCGTATGCCGGTCAGCCTGAGGTAAGGCATCCAAAGCCCGATCATAAGTTTGTTGGGCGCGATCTATCTGGAATTCCAGCAGTTTTTTGACGTTTTCGGTTTCGTGTCCGTGCAGGATGTCGGTTTCGCTGACATTGAATTTCGCCAACTCGTCCAGCGGCAAATAGATACGCCCACGTCTGGCATCTTCACCCACGTCGCGGATGATGTTGGTGAGCTGGAAGGCCAGCCCCAAATCATGCGCGTATTTCAAGGTTTGGCGCTCGGTGTAGCCAAAAATCTCGGCGGAAAGCTGGCCAACGACACTGGCTACGCGATAGCAATAGAGATGAAGCTCTTTGAAATCGGCATAGCGGTTTTGCTCCAGATCCATTTCCATGCCGTCTATAATCTCGTGAAACAGCGCTTCATCCAGTTGGTAGTCCTTGATGGCAGAGGTTAGCGCCTTACTCACGGGGTGTTGCGGCTTATTTTCAAACAGATTGATGACCTCATTGCGCCACCAGGCGAGTTTGACGCGGGCAGTGTTGGGGTCGGCGCATTCATCGGCGATGTCGTCTACTTCACGACAAAAGGCGTACAGCGCGGTGATGGCTTGACGACGTGGTTTGGGCAGAAAGAGAATGCTGTAATAGAAGCTGGAGCCACTGGCCGCGACTTTATTCTGGCAGTATTGGTTGGCATCCATGTGCGGAGTATAGGGCGATTTACGCTACAATTCGACAAATTTTATAGGGACGTAAGCTATGTTAGGCGTGATTGGAGGCAGTGGTTTAACGCAGTTGGAAACTTTGGAAATTACCCACAAACAAGTGGTTCGTACTCCCTATGGCGAGCCATCCGGAGCCTTGGTGTTTGGGCACATTGCCGGCAAGGAAATGGTGTTTATCGCGCGTCACGGCCACGGACATAGCATTCCGCCGCATTTGGTCAATTACCGCGCCAACTTATGGGCGCTGCATGAACAGGGCGTGAAGGACGTGGTATCTATCGCTACTGTGGGCGGTATCCACGAAAGCCTGTTTCCCGGTGCTTTGGTCGTGCCAGACCAACTCATAGACTACACCTGGGGGCGCAAAAACACCTATGCTGAGGAAATATCAGACCAACCTGTCAACCATATTGATTTTACCGAGCCATATTCATCCAGCTTGCGTGATTTGTGTATGCAGGCGTTGAACGAAGCTGGAGAAAAGTTTGCCAATAGTGGTGTATATGCCACCACACAAGGCCCACGTTTGGAAACCGCTGCCGAGATCAACCGCTTGGAGCGCGATGGTGCCACCATTGTTGGCATGACTGCCATGCCAGAAGCGGCTTTAGCGCGGGAGATTGGCTTGCACTATGCGGCAATCTGCGTAGTCGCCAACCACGCCGCCGGACGCGCCTCCAGCCAACATGGGATTCGCTATCAGGATATAGACGCAGTGCTCGCAGATGCTATGGTGCGGGTACGCAAAGTGTTGGCGCAGTTGGTGGCGATTCATGGCAGTTAGACCAGTATTAAGGATGGGTGAGCCGCTGCTGCTGGAAAAAGCCGCACCTATCACCGCATTCAACACGCCAGAACTCCACACGTTAATACAAGACATGCGCGACACCATGGCGGCCTTGAGTGGCGCTGGCTTGGCTGCTCCGCAAATCGGCGTAAGTTTGCGCTTGGTGATATTCGGCGGTTTTGATAGCCCACGTTACCCGGATGCTGCCAGCATTCCCGACACGGTACTCATCAACCCCGTATTAACGCCGCTTGATGATAAAAAAGACGAAGCTTGGGAGGGTTGTTTATCTGTACCCGGAATGCGCGGCCTGGTGCCACGTTATACACGGCTTAGATACACCGGTTTTGACGCAATGGGACAGCTTATAGACCGCACCGTACAAGGCTTTCACGCCAGAGTGGTGCAGCATGAATGCGACCATCTGGATGGCATCCTCTACCCGATGCGAATTCAAGACATGCGAAACTTTGGCTATAACGAGGTGCTGTTCCCAGATTTGCCCGTAGAGCCAGACTAGGCGGCTGTGCTAGAATCACGGCTGACTTAAGTTGTAAGCAAGTTTTTGGAAGTGTGGCAGAGTGGTCGATTGCACCGGTCTTGAAAACCGGCAACGGGTAACCGTTCGTGAGTTCGAATCTCACCGCTTCCGCCAACCAGCTATTTTTTTGCAAGTGCCTTTGCTACTTCGCTTACCACCGCATCCCAATCCCCGGGGCTAGATTGACGGAACTGATGTAGTTTAGGATACCAAGGCGAATCATTTCTATCATAAAGCCAGCGCCAGCAGGTGTCGTAGCGATTTAATAACCAAGTTTCTTTGCCTAAAGCCCCAGCTAAATGAGCAACAGCCGTGTCAACGCTGATGACCATGTCAAGATTGGCAACAAAGGCTGCCGTATCTTGAAAATCCCTCCATTCATCAGAAAAGTCCATGATTTGTTCGTTCAGGCCAAGCTCTATGATTTGGCGACTATGTTCACCTTTTTGTAAGCTGAAGAAACTGTACCCTGGAATTTTAAGAATACTAGACAGTGCTTTTAGTTGAAGGCTTCGCCTCGCGTCAATTGCAACTAGCTCTATATTTCCTTCACGAGAGCTTCCTGCCCAGACTAGACCAACTTTTTTGCCATGAGTGGATTTGATTTTTTTCTTCCAATAGGCACACTTTTTTTTATCCGCGAGTAAGTAGGGTATGCGATTGCTTAAATTATCCAAAGTGATACTCAGGTTAAATGGCAGACTCATCATAGGACAGTGATAATGGTAGGCAGGGTTAGCAATCCCACTAGCGATCACAGTGGCTGTTTTGAAGGTGCCTTGTAGCAGATCAACGAGTTCCTTTTGTACCTCTAGAATGACTTGCGCGCCCAGATTGAGTATGTTTTCGGTGAAGCGTACAAATTGCAAAGTGTCTCCAAATCCTTGCTCTGCCCAGAGTAACAGAGTCTTCCCTTGTAAATCTTCTCCCCGCCAGGCTTTGTCTAATGGTTTTTTATAGGCATTTTTAAGGTTAGAGCACCCATCCCACCGATATTCAAAATTAGCCCATCCATTCACATAGTCGCCCAAAAGTAGTTGCGCCAGAGAAGTATTCCATTTGACATGGGGTAGTGTTGGGTTGATGCTATTTGCCTTTTTAAGGCATGATAGCGCTTGATTCGGCTGTCCCAAATCTTGGAAGGTTGTTGCTAAATTATTGAGCGCTTCTGTGGAATCAGGGTGCGTTTCCAGAACTGATTCTTGTAGTTTGCGAGCCTCATCAAGCTGACCAAGAATGCGCAGAGTGTTGGCCAGATTTAATTTTGCGCCAGTATAGGTGCTGTCTAAGTCGAGCGCTGATTTGAAGGAGATTACAGCATTTGCAAGCTCGCCTTGACGGTGTTGTGCCAATCCTAAATTGTTGTGAGCTTGTGCAAGTTCGGGGTCTAGCGTAACGACTTTTTGCAATGTCTGTTGAGCATCAACGTATTTGTCTTGCTGTAATTGCGCCAACCCCAGCCAATTCAGGCAATTAACATCATCGGGAATCAGCTGTAGTGACTTACTGAACAATCTTTCGGCCACCACAGGCTCTTTTTGAAGCAAGGCGATCCTTCCTGCGTGGATTAATGACTCTGGATTTTCCGGAGTAACCTCTAACGCTTGCCTGATACATTGTTTGGCCTCTTCTAACCGACCAAGATCAATCAAAATGGATGCGCACTGGTTGAGCGCTAGATGGTTATCTGGAGCAGCTTTGATGGTTCGGTTGAAATACACTAAGGCTTCGTTTGGTTTTCCGCAGCTATTAAGCGCTATTGCCAATTGTTGTGTGGCTTCAATAAACGAAGGGTTTAGGTCAATTGCCTTTTGCAAAAAACGGCAAGCGGCATCAAAAATTCCCAGATCGCAAGCAAGGACGCCTATTAGATAGAGTAATTCCTCATCGTTATCGTCTTTTTTTAAAAGTTGCATATAAATCTGCTCAGCTTTATCCAAATGACCATCCATATGGAACTGAATGGCTTGTTCTAGGCTGGATTGGCGATCTAAGGTGGAATTTTCTAATGTCATGATGTTGGACAATTGATAAGCTGACAGAGTATATGAAACTGTTCTTCGTTATTTTAACCTAATCCGTTGTTGCAGAAACTTAAAGGAAATCTTAACCAATAAAAAACCCCGCAGAAGCGGGGTTTTTTATTGGTTAAGATGAACAGATTACTTCTGTGTTTCCACCATCACCAAAGCTTCTTCAGTTGCTTTATCGGCAGCCACTTTTTTCTGCCAAGCAGCAGACTTCTTGGGTGCTTTACGTGGCGATGGTTCCTCTTTAACAACAGCTATTGCGGCCGCTTTTTCTGGGTGTGTTTCCACCATTTCCAAACCAACGCTGGCAAGATCCGCGACAATAGGCTTCGGCGTGGCTTTGCGACGCGCAGGTGCGCGTGATTTCTTAGTTGCGGGAGCCTCAGCAAGCACATCTGGAACGGTTGTAATTTCTACAACCACTGGTGGCGCTACGACTTGCACTTCAGGTATCACGATCTTTTCAACCACAGGCGCTGGAGTGGCGGCCACTTCCGGTGTCGTGGGCACTATATTCTCATTAGCTGATGGCGTTTGCGCTAATGACTCACGTGCGGGGCGGTCGCCACGATTACGACCGCGGCCGCCACGACTGCGGCGACTGCGCTGAGGTTGATCTTCACGCTCGGCACCTGCTTCTGTAGCAGCATTCGTCGCTACAGGTGCTTTGTCGCGTTCTGGCCTTGGCGGGCGAGGCTCACGCGGTGGGCGTGCTTCTTGTAGTTTGTTCTCCATAGCTGCGCCGCGCTGCGCTTGATCACGTTCCCCACGACCGCCACGGTTTCCGCGACCACCTCTTTCATTGCGATCACGACGTGGGCTAGATGTGGGACGGTGTCTAGGCCCATCTTCAGTTTCAACTTCCTTAGCTGCGGTAATTTTCCCTAGCCATGATTTGAATCGCCCGAAAATTGAAGGGGTTGCCACCGCTGCACGAACAGGGGCAGGCTGTGCGGGCGTAATCCCTTTCACCGCTGCCTCTTGACGCATGGGCTTTACTTCTTGCTGTTTACTTTGGCCACTACTTTCTTCGGACTCGGTAGACATTTCCACTAGTTGGTAGCTACGTGCAACTTCTTTTTCGCCGGTTTCGTCTTCACGCAGGCGCACGATAGTGTAGTTAGGCGTTTCCAAGTGTATGTTGGGAATCAGAATCACGTTTACATCCATGCGTTGCTCTACGGCGTGAATATCGCTGCGTTTCTCGTTTAGCAAGAATGTAGCGACTTCTACCGGCACTTGCACTTGCACCGCACCAGTGTTTTCTTTCATGGATTCTTCTTGCACGATACGTAAGATATGCAAAGCGGTAGATTCAATGCCGCGAATGTGCCCGGTGCCGTGGCAGCGCGGACAGGGGATGTGGTTGGATTCGCCCAAACTTGGACGCAGGCGTTGACGCGAAAGCTCCATCAAGCCAAAGCGCGAAATTTTACCGGTTTGTACACGAGCACGGTCGTAATGCAGCGCGTCGCGTAGGCGATTTTCTACCTCGCGCTGGTTGCGCGGACTTTCCATGTCGATAAAGTCAATCACCACCAAGCCGCCCAAGTCGCGCAAGCGCAACTGACGCGCCACTTCTTCTGCGGCTTCCAGATTGGTGTTGAAGGCGGTTTGCTCGATATCGCTACCTTTGGTGGCGCGTCCTGAGTTCACATCTACCGACACCAGCGCTTCCGTATGATCTATCACCACAGCGCCACCTGAAGGCAGGCGTACTTCACGCGAAAACGCGGTCTCAATTTGATGTTCGATTTGAAAGCGTGAAAATAGCGGCACATCGTCGCTATAAAGTTTGACGCGCGCCACTGTGGCGGGCATGACATGATTCATAAACTGCACGGCCTGTTCGTAAATATCCGGCGTATCAATCAGGATTTCGCCGATGTCAGGCTGGTAGTAATCGCGGATGGCACGGATGACCAAGCTGCCTTCCTGATAGATGAGGAAGGCACCTTTTTGCAGGTTGGAAGCGTTTTCGATCGCGCTCCATAGTTGCAGCAAGTAGCTCAAATCCCACTGCAATTCTTCAAAAGTGCGGCCGATGCCTGCGGTACGGGCAATGATGCTCATGCCGTTAGGCACCTCAAGCTGCGCCATGATGTCGCGCAGTTCGTTGCGATCTTCACCTTCAATCCGGCGTGAAACGCCGCCACCTCTTGGGTTATTCGGCATCAGCACCAAATAACGGCCTGCCAGCGAAATGAAAGTAGTGAGTGCCGCCCCCTTGTTCCCGCGCTCGTCTTTTTCGACTTGCACGATGATTTCCTGGCCTTCGCGTAATACGTCTTGAATGCGCTTGCCGTCAGCGTCGGCGATGAAATTGCTGCGCGCGACTTCCTTGAATGGTAAAAACCCGTGACGATCCGTGCCGTAATTGACGAAAGCGGCTTCCAAGCTGGGTTCTATGCGTGTGATAACGCCTTTATAAATGTTGCTTTTGCGTTGCTCTTTACCTGCGTGTTCGATGTCCAAGTCAATCAGTTTTTGGCCATCAACGATGGCGACACGCAGCTCTTCAGCCTGTGTCGCATTGAATAACATGCGTTTCATTTATTGTTCTCCCGCGCTCAAATGCGGGTACGCCATGCGAAAAAACGGAGGGGAGTTACTAAACGACCGCTACAAGTAGCACAAGAGTGGACGGTTGTGAGCCTAAGCCACAAGCGCATAAGGTTGCGGGGATTTATAAAGCCATCGCAACACAACTCTTGCAATATCAAATCGTTAAAAACTAAACTTAACGTTGATTATAAAAATTTATGGCACAGCATTTTAAGTTCTGTGCGACTTATCGTTTACAATAAACTCTGTTTTCCTGCCGCCAGTTAAAGAGAATTAAATAAAACCTTAACCAATTCGCGACGCGCTAACTCTTGAGCGCAATTAATTAGGACTGACCTTGAATTCGTCACGCTGCGGACTAGTGCTATCCACCGGGAAGCCAAGGTTACCCTGCTTTTTAGTTGCTACTTTTTTCAACTGAATTCGATCTGAATATAATCAATCCAAATATGAAATGGTGAGCAAAATTAACCAGATATTCTTTAATGAGATGCCCATAGGCAAGCGTAGAGTATAGGCTAGATGAGCGAAATAGGCAAAAACTCTGCACCGGATAAGGTCACCATGCTCACCGTGGATGAGGGCGGTGCTGGGCAACGACTTGATAACTTTCTGGCCAAGCAGCTTAAAGGCGTACCCAAAAGTCATCTCTATCGCATCGTGCGTAGCGGTGAAGTACGCGTGAATAGCAAGCGCGTGGATGCCGCATACAAGCTGCAATTGGGTGAGCTGTTACGCATTCCTCCGGTACGTACCGCGGCGCCAGCAGCCAAACTGGGTAAGGCTCCAGAGCATAATCAATTTATCCATGCCCAATTTTTAGACGCGATTCTCTACGAAGACGAAGCCATGATTGCCATCAACAAACCCTCTGGCATGGCCGTACACGGCGGTAGCGGTATTTCGCGCGGGGTGATTGAACAGTTACGCATGGAGCGCCCACAGGCTAAATATTTGGAGTTAGTGCATAGGCTGGACAGGGAGACTTCTGGCGTGCTGCTGATAGGCAAAAAACGTAGCGCTTTGGTGAAACTGCACGAAATGCTGCGTGCCAACCAAGTACAGAAGCGCTACGTGATGTTGATCAAAGGTGCGTGGCGTAATCAAAAACAACGCGTGGTGTTACCGCTGAAAAAAGTGGTGCAGGACAACGGCGAAAAAAGAGTGTGGGTGGAAGAGGGTGGGCAGGTTTCGGAAACCATTTTCCATTTGCATGAAAATTTAGGCGAATTTACCTTACTGGAAGCCGACCTCATTACTGGGCGTACGCATCAATTGAGAGTGCAATTGGCACATTTGGGCTTTCCTATTGTTGGCGATGATAAATATGGCGACTTTGCACTGAATAAAACCCTGCAAAAACGCGGTTTGAAGAGAATGTTCTTGCATTCGGTCGAAACTGTACTCAACCATCCTTTGAGTGGGGAAGTGCTAAAGCTGGTAGCGCCGCTACCCAAAGAACTGGAAAGATTTCTAAACACCTTACAGATTGAACATGCCAAAACGCTTTGATTTATTGATATTCGATTGGGATGGCACTTTGGCCGACTCCACCGTTGCTATCGTAGATGCGCTACGCCTTGCCAGCCACGATTTGAATTTGCCAGAGCCCAGCGACCAGGCCTCGCGCGATATTATTGGGTTGGAGTTATTTGCTGCGCTCAAAGTGTTATTTGGTGATCTGGATGCCGACCTGATGCAAGCCGTGGCCGAACGCTACAAGCATCATTACAATGTCAGGAGCGCCGACATACGGTTATTTGACGGGGTTGAAGCTGCACTGCCCGCGCTGGCCGACGATGGCTTTATGCTGGCGGTTGCTAGCGGCAAAGGTAGAAGAGGCCTGATGCGTGCGATAGAACAAGCTGAGTTTACC